>JBJKSH010000063.1:0-13326 GCA_046704255.1 Ignavibacteriaceae bacterium
GCAGCAACCTGAATATAATAAGCATATTTTCATTAGTCGATAAACTGCATAAGAGTGACCCTGCAGTAAAAAGAAACAATCCTAATGCATACGTCTTTTTATATCCCATGTGATCGGCAATCCAGCCAGACGAAGGAAGTACAACCGCAAAGACCAACAGGTAACCGGTCAGCACCCATTCTATCTTATCAACTGTTGTTCCGAATGCCGCCATCATCTTCGTTAAGCCGACACTTACAATCGTTACATCAAGAACCGACATAAAGGTACCCAACATCACGACTGCCAAAACCATCCATTTGTATGAAGGATGTTCTTGAAGGTTTGAATATTTTTTGCCCGTCAAGTTATTATTATTATCTGCCATTATTTACCTTAACTTTAATTTCTACAGACATATCGAGCCAGAGTTTCACAATTATATGCGGCATTTATTAAATCTATTTAGATAATTATTTTATATTTCAAAATTGTTTGTCGATCTTAAAATCCGCTAAAATAATAATACAAATATAAAGGACAGGTGCTTCATGAGACATATACAAAAAGCAGTATTACTTATACATTTCAACAATTTATTTACTAAAAGGTAGTATTTATAAATATTGATAAGTAGTTTTCACAAATAATTTTTGTGCAATTTACATAAAATGTTATGGCAAGAAGAAAACCGGTAAATGTAACAGGCCTTTCTAGAATTGAAGATATTCCTTTTCATGACGCGTGGATAGGTTTTATTTGATTCATAATTTGAATATTATGTTTTTCACAAAAAATTTTCCATGATTTTTTATGGTACGGATAGCTGTCTATTATAACACCGTCAAGATCAAATAATACTGAAAAATTTATTCACTTATTTTTCTTTCACAATAAATATATAACTTACTTTAAACCACCGCCCTGATTGTAAAAATTTTATACTCTGCATTAGTTGCGGCTTTTTAGTGCCCTCCGCAAGAAGTTTATTCATGCGGAGGCTGCCGGAGAATATGCAGATACCGATAAATTATTTCAGTAATATCATTTTTTTTGAAGAAACAAAACTGCCAGCTTGTATCCGGTATATGTACAAACCGCTTGCAAGATTCGACGCTTTGAATATAATATTATATTTACCTTTACCTTGGTATTCCTTTACAAGTGTCTTCACTTTTCTACCAAGTTCATCATATATTTTAAGAGTAACAAAGCTGTTTACCGGTATTTGATAGCTTATATTAGTTGAAGGATTAAACGGATTAGGATAGTTTTGATATAAGCTGAAAGTGCGAGGCTCATTTCTTTCACTCTGCAATACCTCTGCAGCATGAGCAATTGAATTTGCTGTAACCGCAGCCTGAGGGCCGCCGATCAACCGGATATTCCTAACATAATATTCAACAGATGTACTGCTGTTTGATTGTACATCTATACGGGTGATTGAATAGCCGTTGGGGTTTAGAGAACTCATCGGTATTGTATAATCTACCCACTTATTTCCTCCCGTATTTTCAAGAACATATGGAAATGATTGGGATGAATCATTTTCAAACTCTATTCCAACGGAAGCATTTCCATAAAGTGAAACTCCAAGGCCCGAATAAGAAGACGAATTTATTCCCTGATTACCCCAGCTTCCGTAATGAACACTAAATGCTCCCCATGCACCCGCGGAGACTTGAATTGCATTTGTATCCGTGTAAACTACAGTGGAACCCCATGATGCATCGAGCCAGGGCGATTGAAGAGTTCCGTTGTAAACAATAAGATCCGGATTCGGGGATACTGTTTTAAAGTGCCAAACCTTAGACCAAGCGCTGGTTCCATAGGCATTTGAAGCATTTGCCCGCCAGTAATAGACAGTATTTGAATCAAGATTGCTGAGCAAATAATAAATGTCCCCGTTAGGTGTGGCTCCGTTATTTGCCGGATGAAGATTACTAGAGTTTACAACAAGCGTGGCAAAATTTGAATCCTTAGAGACCTGAAGTCCATACGATGCAAATAATGTAGCTGGATGAAACTCGACCTCTGGTCCGGTAGAAACACCTGTAGCTCCGTTTGCCGGCATATAAAGGGTTGGCGCCGGGGGAATGGTTGCGCCACCATCTGTGGTGTGCATAATAGTTCCGCTGCTGCCTACTAAGGTTCCATTATTTGCATCGCTAAAGAAGACAGCATAAAAGCTGCCTGTAATTTGTGCATTCCATGAATGACCGCCGTTAACAGTACGCAAAATATAATCCGTTTTATTATTGTCAATAACAGACCATGTATTTGAATCGACTGCAGAAATTGCGTAAAGATCTCCATATCGATCGCCGGGTCCTCCGGTAGTATTCCATGTATTACCGTTATCAGTGCTTTTTGCAGCAACTGAATATGCACCATTCCCTATTTCATAACCAACGGCAATTGCGGCATTAGAAGAAATATATTGATCCGCATAAAAAGTGAAGTTTGTGTTTACTGTAGACCATGTTGCACCGCCGTCTGTAGTACGAAGTATATAATTTGAAGCGGTTGGTTCACAGGCAATACCATCATTTGCATTGCCGAAAGTAATACTTGTAATGCTGTTAGGATTTCCGGTGGGGTTTGTAATACCTGCCCATGTAATACCTCCGTCGGTTGATCTAATGAAAGTTCCGTTTTCTGCACCGGCAACTACTGTTGTTGAGTCTGCATAAGAAACCACAGTAAGGTTGGCGGTTGTTCCGCTTGTTTCGCTCGTCCATGTAACTCCTCCATCGGAAGTCTTCAAGACAGTACCGGCATCGCCGACTACTATGCCGGTTCCGGCATTAATAAATATTACCGAATACAAAGAGTTTGTTGTTCCGCTTGTTTCGGTAGTCCATAAAGTTCCACCGTTTGTTGTTCTTAAAATTGTTCCGGCATCGCCGACTACAACTCCCGCATTTGTATTTGTAAAGTATACGCCGTTAAGGTTATTGGTAGTTCCGCTTGTTTGCTTTACCCATCCCTGAGCAAATAAAGTTTGAGGAAATATTACACCATAAATTGTCAACGATGTAATTAATAAAATGTAACGCCATGTTTTCATATATAACTCCTTCAGAATATAAATTATAGGTATATCGTAATATGTTAGTCGCATACGGTACTATTATATATTTGATAATTGATTCTTTCGAATATTTTTTTGTCGATCTGGATTTCAATTCAATACTCATTTCTTTTGTAAGATGAATAGAGACTCACTTGTTTATTATGTTGGGAATTATTATCCGGGCGGGAGCAAACTACATGCCATAGGAGCTATAAAAATAAAAATTCTATTTTCTTAAAATTTTCAAATATTTTTTAGCTAAAGAGAAAAATATTGATGAGTAACGGATACACGTATTTTTGGCTAGGTGTGTAAGTTAAAAACAATCCGGTATATTTTTAACATCACTATATCCCTTAATGGTTGCCGGGTTATCCAAAAATCTATTCGGATTAAATCCTCCAATAAATATTCCGCTTATTGCACCATAATAAAACAGCCCACAATAATGCTGTCCAGGCCAATCCTATAAACATACCGTACCAGCCGCTTAACCCCGAATAATAAGGCTTAAATCCTAAGGCATCAACAAAAATGCGGACTATGGGCTGAAGGAAATAACCCAGCAAAGCATTTGAGCCGAATACTATAAATGCCCATGCCCACTTTTGATATTTACCTACATCCATAATTAAATAAAAAATTAAAAATGTAATTGCCGAAACTCCGGATGAGAAGATTGCATAAGACACCGAAACTGTTTCTTTATTCATTGCAAATGTGGGCCAATTATAAAGATGAAAAACATACCCTGTTACGCAAAGGACAATACCGATTACCAGTGAATTAATAATGATTGTTTTATGGGATTTGCTTAGAATTGATTCTCCTAATATTGTACCAATTATAGCAATTATCCCATACGAAATTGAGGCCCAGGGTGTACAATGCACAGTTAAGGGAGTTAAAGGATCCCCTGCGGTATTGGCAATAGTTATAAATCCATTTTGAGGATTTCCCAGATGAAGCCACCAATTAAAATTTAATGACATATATAAATGAAAAGACGCAATTGCAAATACAAGTATCCATCGCTGCCATTTTTGCAAAAGCATAGATACTGCACCAATAAAATATGCAATACCTATTGCCTGCAGAACTCCCCACCAGTAAGATAGCCCTCCCCATTCATGTGCGGAGCCTAATGCCAGTGAAATGTAAATAACCCCAAGCAATATAAGCATGCCGGTACGCTTTCCTACATGGGCCCACCATTCTTTACCCCTCCGCTGCCTGCTTAACGGCAAAACCATTCCCACAATAAATACAAAAAAAGGCGCTACAAGATCCGTAAAGGTCAAACCTATTCCCGTTGTTGCTCCGGCTGCTTCTGCCGCATGTTTAAATGTAGAAACAGGCTGGCTGCCGAACCACGACATTGTGAGCGGAAGGTTTGTATATCCCGCAACTTGAATTACGAAAATCATAGATAGTACAGTGAACCCTCTGAATGCATCTATTGAAGTAATTCTTCTACTTTGTTTTGCAATTGAGCCGGGTTCTGTAAATTCAATTGTGGACATCTCCTCCTCCTCCTTTTAAGTATTAAGAAGTAAAATAATATAAGAGACTATGCAATTTTAAAGGTCTTTAACTGCGACTATCAAGGTTATTTATAAAGTTACCAGTCAACTGTTAAGTAAACAACAGAATTATATATCTCTCTTTTCTTTAGCTAGTTTATAAATCTCAAGATATTTTTCAGCAGAAGATTCCCAGGAAAAATTATCTTTCATTCCGTTTGCTTGAATTGCTTTCCAGACTTTTTTATTACCGAATAAATCTATTGCGCGCCGAACGGTAGATATTAACGCATAAGCAGAGTAATCATTAAACGAAAAGCCGCTGCCGGTTTTTGCTCCTTTATATTTGAATTCGTGCCAATCACGTACTGTATCTGCAAGCCCGCCGGTTTTTCTAACTATGGGAACCGTACCGTATTTTAAACTGTAAATCTGGTTAAGGCCGCAAGGCTCATAATGTGAAGGCATTAAAAACATATCGGCGCCTGCTTCAATAAGGTGAGAAAGCTCGTTGTTAAAGCCTATATATGCCGCCAGTTTTTCCGGGAACTTTTCCTGAAGTGAGCGGAACATATCTTCGTACTTATCCTCTCCGCTGCCGAGTATTATCCAGCGGGCATTAAGACTTAGCAAATCGTTTGCTGCTTCTTCAAACAAATCGAAACCTTTTTGGCTTGCCATTCTTGAAACAATTCCAATAAGAGGAACTTTTTCGTCAAATTTTAAATTGAAACGTTCGAGAAGGAACTTTTTATTCTTAAACTTTTCTTCAATATTATTTACAGAATATTGAAAAGGTATGAATTTATCTTTTTCAGGGTTCCACATTTCATAATCAACACCGTTTAATATTCCGAACAAGTCTTCCTTTCTTTCCCGCAAAAAATTTTCCATACCGGCGCCGTATTCGGGCGTAAGAATTTCCTTTGCATAAGTTTTGCTTACCGTATTAATAATTTCAGCATACATAATGCCTGTTTTCATAAAAGATATTTCCCCGTTTAGTTCAATTGAACTATCCGGGAAAAATAGGTCATCCCTAATAGATGCATGTTGTACCGTTTTGCTTGCAAAGTTGCCTTGATAACCGATGTTGTGAATAGTATAAACGGAGGATGTGTTTTTAAAAAGCTGATCCCAGCCGTAATTATCTTTTATATATAAAGGGATTAAACCCGTCTGCCAGTCGTTGCAATGAATAATATCAGGAGTCCATTTAAGTCTTTGAATAATTTCAATTACAGCCTTGTTGAATAAGATGAAACGTTCATCTTCATCAAAACTGTTTGTATAAAACCGGTCGCGGTGGAAGTAATGCGGGCAGTCGATAAAATAAACATCAATACCGGAGCCGGGCAGCACGGTTTGATAAATATGAACCGACCTTGTGTGCTCGGAAATCTTTATAGGTATTTCGCCAATTTCCCAATTATAATGCAGCCCGAATTTTGCCTCGTCAATTGAATAATATTTGGGTAAAAAGATCTTTACCGAGCAGCCTAGTTTTTCAAGAGCTTTAGGCAGTGCGCCCGCAACATCTGCAAGCCCGCCGGTTTTGGCATAGGGAAAAACTTCGGAACTGACAAAGGCTGTTTTCATATCTTTAAAAATAAAATTACAATTATCAAATCACAAAATAGTATAAACAATTCCCAATTGCAGGGCCTGCTTCATTTGGGTGGTCGGCGATTCGTCTTTCTGGTAAATAAGTAAAAAGCCGAGGTTAACGTTCAACCAATCGTTCACTTTAGCTACAAGCGAATTATCCCATCGTACATCCCAAACACCAAGAGACTCAAATCGGCTGAATAAATTTAAACTGCTTGTAAACAAAAGATTCTTTGCTACTTCAAATTTGCCGGAGGTAACAGATTGAATTCCGGCTCTTAATGAGAATCCTTGCACTTTTGTTGTAGATGAAGTTTGAATATACTGTTTGTTTTTATTTACAAAAATTTCCTGTGCGGCAACGCCAAGCCTCGTATTGAAGTCCTTCAACATATTATACGAAAACCCGAGACTTTGTGTAACATAACCCGGATCGAAAAAGTTTGCAATTTCTTGAGGTGTTGCCGTTTTGTAAGAATATCCCGGCGCTACCGTTGTTTGTATAATATTGCTTACAAAAGGATTTACGGCCCAGCCGATATTTCTAATCAAAACATCTTCAAGATAAAATTCATTATCGTTTGTCTTAAAACTGCCGCCGCCTAATTTAGATCTGCCGTAAGCAACTTTTAGACTGTTTTTAAATGTCCATGTATGAGTTTCATAATTTAATCCCAGGTTGCCGGTTAAAGTCCATGTTAGGGAATTTTCTCCGCCCTGCGTCCAATTGCTTAATGCAAGCTGACTTATATTTAACCCGGTTATTGCAGTTGGTATCCATTTATTATATTTGGATGTGTCTGCCTGAGCAAAAATAACGGCGGGTAAAAATACAGCGATAATTATTACGGCCGGGAATTTATTTTTCATCTTATAATCCTTAATTTTTATTAATAGTTCTAATTAATTATTTCAGGTAAGAAAAAAAGATATGCGTACAAATAATAATAATATTTCAATTTATCAAGAGGGAAATAAAAAAAATAAACCTATTCTTTTTATTCACGGATTCCCTTATGATCATAAAATGTGGGGCAGGCAGGTTGAAGCACTTAAATCTTCATATTACTGCGTAACTTATGATGTTAGAGGTTTGGGTAATTCTCCTGCCGGAGACGGCCAGTTTACAATGGAGTCTTTTGTAGACGATGTTGAAACAATTTTAAATGAATTGCAGTTGGATCATCCTGTCTTATGCGGGCTTTCCATGGGCGGTTATATTTCATTCAGAGCAGTGGAAAGGATGGAAGAAAAATTCACCGGATTAATACTGTTCGATACTAAACCGGAGGCAGATCCAAACGAAGGAAAGCTGAAAAGAGCAAACGGAATAAAACGAATTAACCGCGAAGGGATTAATGCATTTGTATCTGAGTTTGTTCCCGGCTGCTTTACTCAAAATTCAATAAGTAATTTAAAAGAATATGGGGAAGCGTTGAATAGAGCCTTGAACGCCGATCCTGTTGGTGTTAAGGGCTGCCTGCTTGCTATGGTTAGCAGAACCGATACGACATCATATCTTTCCAAAATTAAAATACCAACTTTGGTTATATGCGGTGAAGATGATAAACTTACCCCGCCGGCCCAAATGAAATATTTTGCTGAAAAGATTCAAAGCTCTAAATTTTTTATTGTGCCGGGTGCCGGTCACATGTCGCCGGTTGAAAATCCGGAATTTGTTAATAAAATAATGCTGGACTTTTTAGAAAATATTCTTGGATAAATCAAATCTTTTCATAGGAGAAATGAATGAAACCTGCTTTATCGGCATTTAAAAAAATTATTGAAAGGAGGAATGATTTTCCTTCGCTTAAAAAAACAGTTAACGGAAATCCTCTTGCGTACCTTGACGGGCCGGGCGGAAGCCAGGTTCCGCAGCAGGTTATTGATGCAATATCGGATTATTACAAAAACAGCAATGCAAATACTCACGGCTTTTTTGTTACATCAAAGGAAAGCGATAGTCTAGTTAGCCAGGCAAGGGAGTATGCTGCTAAATTTCTAGGAGCTGAAAACAGCGATTGCATTTCTTTTGGCGCAAACATGACTACACTTAACTTCTCTCTTAGTAAATCAATCGGAAGAAACTTGCACGAAGGTGATGAAATTGTTATTACGCAGCTAGACCACGAAGCCAACCGCGGGCCGTGGCTTAATCTAAGAGAAAACGGAATTGTAATTAGGGAGGTGACTCTAAACCAGGACGGTACTCTGGACTATGGAGACTTTAATAATAAGATAAATGAAAAAACAAGGCTTGTTGCGGCGGGGCTTGCTTCCAATGCACTAGGAACAGTGAACAATATAAAATTAATTCGTCAACTTACATACGAAGTTGGCGCCCTGCTTATGGTAGATGCGGTTCATTATGCCCCGCACTTTCCTATAGATTTAAAATCTTTGGGCGTAGATTTTTTAATTTGTTCAGCATATAAATTTTACGGACCGCACGTTGGTATTTTGTATTCGCGGCCCGGCTTGCTTGAACAACTGCATACAGACCGTTTGCGAACTCAGGATCCCCGAGCTCCGTTTAGAATTGAAACAGGAACTTTAAACCATGCAGCCATTGCCGGAGTAAAAGCAGCAATTGATTATATTGCCTCTTTAGGAAGCGGCGATAACCTCAGAGGCAAGATAGTTTCCGGTATGGAAAATATTGAAGCGTACGAACATTTTCTTGCAAAAAAACTTTATGACGGGTTAAAAAATATTGAAGGTGTAAAAATATTCGGACTTCCTTTCGATATTTTACAAAGGGCTCCTACGGTTTCTTTTACAATTGACGGAATAGAATCTGCCGAAGCATGTCGTAAACTGGGAGAAAAAGGTATTTGTGTCTGGGACGGACATTTTTATGCAATACGTGCGGTAGAGGTTCTGGGGCTTTTTGAAAAAGGAGGTTTGATTAGGGCAGGCATATCATTATACAATACGGAAGAGGATATTAAAAGACTCTTAAGCGGAGTTAAAGAAATAATAAAGAGAAAGTAAAAATGAATGAGAAGAAAAATTATTCACCAAAAATTCTTTTAATTGGATTTGGTAATGCAGGCAAAAAATTTATTGAAATATTAAGCGTTGAAAAAGATAAGTTTTGTAATCTTTCCAACTTTAAACCGAAAGTAACCGGTATATTTACAAAAAATCACGGATCAATTAAAAACAATAACGGAATTGATATACATAGTGCATGGAAGTATTTTAAAAAAATGAATTGCTTTGATAAAAACTTTTCCGATTATACAACGATGCCCGTTATTGAAGCTGTTAAAGAACTTGATTATGACATACTAGTGGAACTTTCCACTCTATCAATTAAGGAAAAAGGAGAGCCCGCTGTTTCTTTTGTTAAGGCGGCATTAAACAGAAGCAAAAGCGTTGTTACTGCAAACAAGGGGCCTGCTGCATTCGCTTATAATGAGTTGGAACTTTTGGCGGGAAAAAATAAATGTAATTTTTTAAACGAATCTTCGGTAATGGACGGCGCACCCGTATTTAACCTTTTTAAGCATGCATTAATAGGATGCAGGGTAAAGGAAATTGCCGGGATTTTAAATTCAACAACTAATTTTATCCTTTCGCAGATGGAAGAAGGTACTGATTTAAACAATGCAATAAAGGAGGCTAAAAAACTGGGCTTTGTAGAAGCCGAACCATCACATGACATTGACGGCTGGGATGCCGCCGTTAAAATTACTGTGCTGGCTAATTCTTTAATGAATGCTTACATTACACCTTTGGATGTTGAAAGAGAAGGCATAAGAAATATTACTTTTACTCAACTGCAAAATGCAATAGAGCGCGGCTATCATCTTAAGCTTGTATGCAGAGCGTGGTATGAAGATAATAAAATTCGAACACGGGTTTCCGTAGAAGAAATTCCGGATAATCATATTTTTGCTTCTGTAAACGGTACCGGCTCAGTTTTACGTGTGGAAACAGATATTATGCACCCTTTAACAATCATACAAGAACAACCCGACCTTTACGATACCGCTTACGGAATAATAAATGATCTGCTTTCACTTAAAGACGGTTAAATAATCATTTAAATATTTTTTAAGTTGTTTGCGTTTATACTGCATAATATACCTTGGGTGGTCTAGTACTATTATTTTCTTAAAGAAATTTTCTTCCCGGTTTATTTCATTAAGGTATATGCTATTCTTCCTGCCAAGACTAATTACCGATTCGGTTGAACAGCCGAAATCTATATGGGCTTTTATCGCTTGAACTATAGATGGTTTTAACAGGAGAAATAATTTTTTCTCATCATAGTAGTTATAATTTTTGCCCTCTTTAATTAGTGCAAGCGGATAAAGCGCACCTAAAAAATATTTCGAAAAAAATCTTTTCGGCCCTCCATATTTTGAAATGAATAAGTAAATAAATTCACTTGAAAGTTCCGTTTTCTTTTTGAAGTAATTTTCAATACCGCAAAATTTTTCCAGCGCCAGGGGGTCGGTAAATGAAACACCCGTAATGCCTCCGCCGAACCTACCCGGGTTTATTCCGAATGCCAATATTCTTTTACCGTTGTCATTAAAATATTTCTTAAAAAAGACAGAAATTATGTCTTTTACTTCATCGGTTTCATACGGGTTCATAGTCTTAATATTAGCTGGAAGGTTTTCTGGAGGAGAAATGTCTAAGAAGAAGTTTGCCGCTCTTTGAGCAAAAGTTTTATTAGCTTTTTCAATCAAGAAAATTATACCTTCCTATTAGGTCTGAATCTTCAACTAACTTTAATATTTCCATTCTCTGAATATTTTTGCTTAGGTAGACTAATTGAAAAAAGTTATTGTATTCATATTTATTTTTTTTTAATGACTGTATTATAATAATTTAATTTTATAATCCATAAAATTCAATTGTCTGGAAAAGCGGTTAATTTGTTGCGGAGCAAAGAATACTTTTTTTATAGTTTTTATTTTAGGGATACAAGAATAAGTTATATTGGATAAGGTTTCCGGTGCTACCCTTATATTTTATATCCGGACACCTTTAAAAAACATCAAGCTTCCCATACACTAATCGGGATAATTTAGGATGTACAAAAATGAATGCAATTACTTTTGAAGAATTCGGCGGACCTGAAGTTTTAAAATTAGGGAAATATGAAAAGCCTTCCGCCGGAACGAATGAAATTTTAGTAAAGGTTGAGGCAGCAGCTTTAAACCGTGCAGATACTTTACAGAGGATAGGAAAGTATCCTCCGCCAAAAGATGCAAGCCCAATACTTGGATTGGAAATTGCCGGAGTTATTGCTGATACAGGTTCATTGGTAAGTAAATGGAATGCCGGTGATAAAGTATTCGGTTTGATACCGGGAGGAGGTTATGCCGAGTATGCCGTAATTAATGAAAACATGGCAATGAAAGTGCCTGAAAATCTGTCCATGGTTGATGCTGCGGCAATACCGGAGGTATTCCTTACGGCTTATCAGGCATTGGTTTGGTACGGTAAGCTGAAAAGTAATGAAAGCATTTTAATACATGCCGGCGGAAGCGGGGTTGGAACTGCCGCAATTCAAATTGCCAAAGAAATTGGTGCGGATATTTATATTACCGCTTCAAAAGCTAAGCACAATAAGTGCCTGAAATTAGGTGCGAGGCATACGATTGATTATAAAACTGAAGAGTTCGATAAAAAGATTTTTGAATTCACCGAAAATCAAGGAGTTGATGTTGTAATTGATTTTATTGCCGCTGCATATCTAAATAAAAATATTGATATTTTAAAAACGGACGGAAGGCTTATAATACTTGCAACTCTTGGCGGCGGTGTTGCGGAAAAAGTTGATCTGAGAAAGGTACTTTCTAAAAGATTAACTATTGTCGGTTCCGCTTTGCGCTCCAGAAGTCTTGATTACCGGGTTAAGCTTACCAAAGAATTTGAAAAAAATATTTTGCCAAAAATATCTTCAGGGAAGATTATGCCGGTTATTGATAAGATATTTGACTGGAAGAATGCAGCCGATGCTCATCGTTATATGGAAGAAAACAGAAACACCGGTAAAATTGTTTTAAAAATAAGCTGAATATAAATCAATTACCGTAAGCATCATTACTATTAACGTCTAAGGGTTTGGGATCCCAATCCAGTCCTTCGCAAGGTATATATGTTGTGGTAGGATGTTTATCGTGCAGCATACACAAAACCGCAGACTTATCGAAGTGCGTGCAGCTGGAACACAAAGTATCTTCAAGAACTTCTTTATTCCTGGATTTAAATGATTTATAACGCATAACTGCAGGATGAATTATTATTCCGTAAATAGAGGCAATGCTTATTAACCACCATAACTGATGATTAATGTATCCGTCAAGTATCCACAATGCGGGAATAAGTATAGCAGTTCTAATTATTGTCCAATAAACTATTTCTCCCATTGGCTCATTATATAAATTTAAAATTATTCACCAAACATATAACATGAACAAAGATATAAATTGATTTGCAAAGAATAAAGTGAGTAATTTCAATTATTGTTTTCGGTATTTTTATATAAAGTTATTCCACATATTTTAAGAAAAGCGGGAAACTAAAGGAGGTATTAATTTGGATTGTATCGTTTTAATATAGTATACAGGCAACTGTTTTTAATTTTAGCCATATTTCCTTTTTCCAAACCCATGTAATATCTTCATCTGTTTAAGATAATTTTACAAAATTTTACCATCTTTGCTTTATTCCGGTAAGAAATGATGCATTTTCATTATAATTTTACTAACTTAATACCAGCAAAATTTTCAAATCAATTGATAAAAAATAATATGTTAGGGAGAGGAATTTTTACTACTTCATTTTATACTATGTGTGGGAATTACTGAAATTTTATGGGTAATAACACATACACAATATTTTATTTCGGCATGGTGAGCGCGGGTGGGCTCGAACCACCGACCCCCCCCGACTTACAAGTCGGGGTGCTCTATCAAGTTGCATTTAATTTCTTTAAATACTCTATCGCTGCTTGTGGATTCTTTAAACTTTTTAAGTATAATTCTAATTGGTATGCTTCGGATTTTGAATTACACATATTATGTATTACTAAATTCCAGGGTCCCTTATTTCGTGTATACTTATTGCGATTGCCGTTGTGGCGTCTCAGCCTGTCTTCAAGATTGGAAGTAT
>JBJKSH010000064.1:0-9308 GCA_046704255.1 Ignavibacteriaceae bacterium
GATAGTAGACGTACAAATAAGTACGCGGTTATTTAATAATGTATTTTTGAATTTGTATTACGAAGGAGAGTTTGACGGTGCAACAACTTACAATAATTTTATGAACGGAATTAGTTATAGATTTTAATCGGTTCCCGTTCCTAAAGGTGAGAACATATATTTCATTTTTTGCATTAATGCAATACCTTTTATTTTCAAATGATTATTAAAGTTGAATTATTTTACTCTTTTAATCTAATAATACGTTTCATTTTATTGGTACAAAAACTGCTGTTAAAAAATAATTTGAAAAGTAAATTCAGAAATAGGAGCTTTTTATGAAGAACATAAAGCCGGTTTACATTTATCTTGCGGGGATAGTTCTGGCAGTAGCAGCTTTTTTCATTATTTCAAGTGAAAATTCGACTGATAAAAATTTACCTAATACTATTGCCGGCAAAGAAATGCCTCAGGACAGCATCCACAAAGCCATGGTGAACGGAGAAAGGCCCGGCAAAAATAATGTAATGGCATCCATTATGGAACGAATGGAAACGTTAAAAGAAGCGGCAGAAAAAAATCCGAAAGATACTGTTAAGCTAAAACAGTACGCAGATTTTTTGGCTCAAGCACATCAACCCAAAGAATCTTTAAAATATTACGATAAAATTTTGAAAGTAAATCCTAAGAGGATTGATATCTTATTTTCAGTTGCTTATTTAAATTATGTTATTCAAAAATATAATGATGCCGAGACAGTTTTGAATAGAATAATTTCTATAGATAAAGGCAATCTTAGAGCTTATTACAATTTAGGCGCGATTGCCGCTACAAAAGGCAATAAAGCTAAGGCAAAAGAAATCTGGTCCAGGCTGGCTAAAGAACATCCCGGAACAAAAATAGGTAAACTGGCTGAAGAAGCACTTAACCGGATTTAATATAATTTTCCCCGGCGCCTGATTAAGTTACAAGCCTGATTAAGAAAACCAAATTGTATTGATTTTAACTTTATTAAGTAATACGTTTCTTTAGTTAATCAATAATAATGAATTAAAATTCAACCAAAGCGGGATTCTTGCGTTAGTGTATTTGCTACTATTTTCATTATTTCTGTATATTCTTGAAACATATTTAATTGCGCTGACAATGGTTGATTTCTCATCCATTCAAGATTTTTCTCTCTATTATTTGTATTTTTCATATCGAGACTCCTTTGTTTAGTTTTTTGTTTTTTGACTATTATAAATTACAAAAATTTTAAGGAGTCTCTTTTTTTTATTTTCAACTAATTATGAATATACACCGAGGAATAACAATGAGGCGTATCTTAATTCTTTCCTTTATTTTATCTTTTATTGTCAGTACTAAAATAAATGCCCAGGCTGTTAATAGAGCCGGCGGGCATGCAAGGGTACTTAGCCTTGGTAACAATCCTTATATAATAGACCCGCAATACATTAGAATAAACCCGGCCTGGGCTTATTACTATTATGATTTTTTATGGGCAGATATCGGATCAAAATCTTCCACGGGTGTAAATACAAGCAGCGGGCAGTTTGCCGGTGTAAATGTAAAGTTAAATAACAGGTTAACTTTAGGAGGGCTATTAACTGTAAATAATTCTAGCCCTATTCCGTCAATAAGTGTTCTTGACCCTTATTCACTTGTAAATCAAATTAATAGTATTGTTGGCAGCGGCAGGGTTGTACAGTTAAATAATAATTTTGAATTACTTGCCTCTTTTAAATTTGATAAGATGATTCTTGGACTAGCTGCAGCATATTCGTATTCTCAGAATAGAATGAATTATCAATCGGGAAATAATCAAAAAGGGCTGGCAGATCAATTCGGCTTGAATGCCGGCATACTTGCACACCTTAACAGAAATTTTTTGCTGGATGCGGGTGCTAGTTTAATTTTACCCAATGTATCCTATAACCCCGGGTCAGGTTTCAAAACCAAATTATCTCAAACAATTTTCTTATTAAATGCAAGAGGTTTTATAAACGCCTCCCAAAGATTAGCAGTAGTGCCGGCAGTTAATTTGGAAACCGTAAGCGGTAGTGCCGAAGCAAACGGTTATAACGGAGACCTCCAATCGGTTACTAATTTTTCAGCAGGTGTTGGAGTAAACTATCGCATTTATCGTTTCCTGATAGCCGGTGGAGTTTCAATTAATTATAATAAAACAATTGTACCGGAAGTACCTGCAGTTTCTCCGCAGTTAAACCAGTCGGGCATTACTTTCCCGGTTTGGAATCTGGGTGCCGAATGGAGCGCTACAAGATGGCTTATTGCAAGAATAGGGTACCAGGCTGCTACATTCAACAATGATTTTGAACAATCGGTTTCTCCCAATGCAAAGGTTGAAAACATTTATACCGGTTACAATCCCGGCACGGTTACCTTAGGTATCGGATTAAGGTTCGGCGGCTTTGGCCTGGATGCTACATTGGATAGCGATGTATTAAGACAAGGATTAAATAATATAGGCGGCGGAACACCAACGTTTGCGTATATTTCCACAAGCTATGCATTCTAAATTTATTTAACTCACCTTACGTATAAGATGTTCTTTGGAATGATGGAATGTTGGAATAATGGAGTAACTTAGTCCATTCCATTATCCTACTACTCCATTACTCCGTATGTCTGCGTAACATCAGTTATTTATCTAAAATCTTTTCGTCTATCTTGAACTTGAACATGAACTTTTGAACTCGCACTCGTACGAAATTTATGTTCATGTTTAAGTGTGAAATTTCAAAAGAAAATTAAATTGGGGAAAAATTGTCCGGTAATTTAATCCCCTTATCAATATCTTTTGTAATTAGGGAAATATTTATATCTTGCACAGGAAAATTAAACGGTTAAAAAATGTATGAATATGTAGGTGCAATTCACATGCATTCGGTTTATTCCGACGGTTCCGGTTTGGTGCCTGATATTGCAAAGTATGCGAGCGAAATAGGCCTGGACTACGTCATCCTGACTGATCATAATACGCTTCGGGCATTAGAGGAAGGTTATGAAGGGTGGTATAACGACACTCTTCTTTTAGTAGGCTGCGAGATAAATGATAAAGAAAACAAAAATCATTATTTGGCTTTCAACATAAAGGAAACTTATTCCACAAGAATTTCCGCAAAAGAATATGTTAGGAAAATAAAGGAGGCCGGCGGTATTGGATTTTTAGCACACCCTCATGAAAAAAGAGATCACATGAAAGAGCATCCACCGTATCCGTGGACAGAATGGGATACTAAGGATTTTACAGGTATTGAAATTTGGAATCACATGTCCGAATGGATGGAAAATTTAACCGAACAAAACAAGTATCAGTCGTTTTTACATCCGTTAAAATCAATCATAGCCCCGCAGCCTGAGACACTTAAAGTATGGGATAAATTAAATATGACTCGAAGAGTAGTGGGAATCGGTGGTGTGGATGCTCATGCACACAAGCATAATGTTTTCGGCTTTTTCGAAGTTGAAATTTTTCCTTACAAAGTGCTTTTTAAATCTATTAGAACTCATTTAATCTTACCAGAACAGATAGACCGCGGCACGGAGGAAAATTCTATTGAGCGGGCAAAAAAGCAAATTTACACAGCATTGGAACAGGGGCACTGTTTTTTTGCGAACGACTTTCAGCGAGAGTCAAAAGGATTTAGATTTTTTGCCGAATGCGGAAATAAATTGTATAACATGGGAGACACGGTTACCAATTCCGGTAAAGTAAAATTAAAAGTCCTTATCCCTGCCGAAAAGGCAGACATCAGATTAATTCGCAACGGAAAAACCGTAGATTCGCTGGAAGATTCCTATGCAGAATTTATTATAAATGAAAGCGGTGTTTACCGGGTAGAAGTCTATCATTTTAATAATGCATGGATATATTCTAATCATATTAGGGTTAGAATTTAAGTGGAAGGTTTAAAAAAATTAGGTTAAACCGTTTACATTTTATAAATTGATCCACACGGAATAATTTTCTCTTTCTAAATAGTTAACATTTTGTTGGTTAAAAAATCCAATAGGAGGTTATAATGAAACTTAGTAAGAGAGCACTTGGCTTTTCATTGGGATTATTTTGGGGATTTGCTGTTCTAATTACAACCTGGTGGCTGCTTATATTAGGTTCTAACGGATCTACTATAACAAAACTGCATAAATTTTATCCGGGTTATACATTTTCCTGGTTCGGCGGAATTGTTGGTTTGTTGTGGGGGTTTGTGGATGGTTTTATATGCGGAGTAATAATAGCCTGGTTATATAATTTGTTTGTTAAAAGCAGGTCTACTCCAGCTTAGAAATTTTCCGAAAAGATTAAATTATTTGGGAGGAATATTATCCTGTTTTCAATCAGAAAAACACTTTTCAAATAATTATCAGGTACCTTTGCCCTTTAAATAGGAAATTATTTTAATTTCCTTTGGCGGGATTTTTCTATGTTAATTAATTTTCTGTTAATTAATTTTCAAATCAAAGTTTCATTTTAATTACCCCGTTTAGTAATTTTGCAAGATTAAAATCTTTGAAAATAATTCTAAGGTTTTGATATGTTTAAATTTTACCAGCGCCCATAGTTCAACTGGATAGAACGTCGGATTCCGGTTCCGAAGGCTGAGGGTTCAAGTCCTTCTGGGCGCACTATTTAACGTATGTACTATTTTTTCCAAATGAATTTTGGAAAATTATTATTAAATTCGCAGTTAATAATTATCTTTATTTTAATTTACGGAAATTGAAAATAACTATTTTAGAAAAGGTTAAGTAATGCTTAAAAAGAAGAAAAAGCTTTCCAAGAAAGAAATTAAACAGGATAAACTTGTTGAGTTTTATTATAAAGCCTACGGATTTTTTGAAGATAACAAATCGCGTGTATTAACTTACGGCGTTGTGGTAATTGTAATTGCTGCTGCTTTGGTATTTTACTTTAATCATGACAGCGAAGAAAATGCGGCAGCGGGAGATCAGCTTGCAACCGTTATTTCGCTTTATGATCAAGGTTCCTATTTAGAGGCAATCGAAGGCCAGGCAGGCACCGATGTAATAGGTTTGAAAAAAATTGTCGCTCAATACGGCGGTACGGAAAACGGTGAGACGGCAAAAATTTATCTGGCAAATTCTTACAACCGGCTTGGTAATATTGATGAAGCATTTAAATATTATAAAGATTACGGAGGAAGTATTTCCATGTTTAAAGCAACTGCACTTGCAGGGCAGGCAGGCTATTATGCGGATAAAAAAGAATATGAAAAGGCGGCAGAGCTGTATAAAAAAGCTGCTTCTGTTTCCAAGACCGATGTGTTGAATTCCGATTACCTATTAAATGCCGGAATAAATTATGTTAGCGCCGGCGAAAAATCCCAGGCAAAAAGTGTATTCGAAAAAATTAAAAAGGATTATGCTTCTTCTTCGGCCAGTAGAGAGGTTAATAAATATTTGGAGCTTGTAGACTAATTTTTTTTGGTTTTATATCTCATATTTGATAATTTTAAAATCAAAATTTTATTGAACTCTTAAAAGAGGATTCCTCATTAGATGCATATCTTAAAAATAAATTTACAATCATATAAAAGGGAACATATTAACCTCACAAAAAATTTAATTATTAATTCTTTAAGGAAAGGTTGTACCTTCAAACAGATTTTCAAAGGAGTAAATTAATGGGTTGGTTTTGGCAATTCGTCAATTCATCAATCGGCAAAAAAATAACCATGGCGGTTACTGGTACTTTGCTGATTTTATTCATAATTATGCACTTGCTGGGTAATCTTACCCTGTACTGGGGCGAGCAGGCATTTATGAATTATGCAAATACGCTGGAAAGTTTTAAACCGGTTGTTCGCGTAATTGAAGTTATTTTAACTTTAATCTTTTTAATTCATATTATTAACGGGGTAAGATTGTGGTTTGCTAATAAAGCAGCCAGGCCTAAAGATTATGCTGTAAATGCAAAATCCAAAAACAGCGACGTATTTTCCAGGACTATGATTTGGTCGGGCAGCATCATTTTTATTTTTCTTGTTATTCATTTGCAAACATTCTGGTACCCTAATAATTTCGGCGGAAGTACTAAAACTTTATACGCAATAGTTACCGGCTGGTTTGGCCAGCCTGTATATGCATTCTTTTATGTTTTGGCTATGATACTGCTCGGGTTTCATTTAAACCACGGTTTTCAAAGTGCATTTCAAACGTTCGGGTGGAATCATAAAAAGTATTTCCCGTTTATTAAATCAGTAGGAACTATCTATGCCGTAGTTATGGCAGCCGGATTTGCTTCCTTGCCAATTTACTTTTTATTTTTTTACGGGAGGTAGTCAATGGTTAAATTAGATTCAAATATACCGTCGGGTCCAATTGAAAGTAAATGGACAAACCACAAATTTAATTTGAAGCTGGTTAATCCGTCTAATAAAAGGAAATATGATATAATTGTTGTAGGAACCGGACTGGCGGGTGCATCTGCTGCAGCTTCATTAGCCGAGCTCGGATTTAAAGTTAAATCTTTTTCATTTCACGATTCTCCGCGCCGTGCACACAGCATTGCTGCACAAGGCGGAATAAATGCCGCCAAAAATTATCCTAACGACAACGATTCAATTTTTAGATTATTTTATGATACCGTAAAAGGCGGCGACTTCCGTGCCCGCGAAGCAAATGTTTACCGCCTTGCAGAGGTAAGCAATAATATTATCGATCAATGTGTTGCGCAGGGTGTTCCTTTTGCAAGGGAATACGGCGGCCTGCTGGATAACAGGTCTTTCGGCGGCGCACAGGTTTCCAGAACCTTTTATGCACGCGGACAAACAGGACAGCAATTACTCCTTGGTGCTTACAGTGCGTTAAGCAGGCAGATTGGCAAAGGTGCCGTAGAAATGTATCCGCGGCGGGAAATGCTGGACCTTGTTGTTATAGACGGGCAGGCAAGAGGAATTGTTGTTAGAAATTTAATTACAGGCGAAATTGAAAAATATTCTGCTCATGCAGTTATTCTTGCTACCGGCGGTTATTCAAACGTATTTTTTCTTTCAACCAATGCAATGAACAGCAATGCTACGGCAATTTGGCGGGCACATAAACGCGGCGCCTGCTTTGCTAATCCTTGCTATACTCAAATACATCCTACATGTCTTCCTGTTCATGGAGAAAACCAATCCAAACTTACATTAATGAGCGAAAGTTTAAGGAACGACGGCAGAGTTTGGGTTTCTAAGAAAAAAGGAGATTCAAGAAAAGCAAAGGATATTCCAGAAGGAGAAAGAGATTATTACCTGGAAAGGAAATACCCTTCATTCGGAAATTTAACTCCGAGAGATATAGCTTCCAGGAATGCAAAAGAAGTTTGCGACGAAGGAAGAGGAGTTAACGGCGGTGAAGCTGTATTTCTGGATTTTGCCGATTCTATAAACAGGCTTGGTAAGAAAGCAATTGAAGAAAAGTACGGCAACCTGTTTGAAATTTATAATGTGATTACCGGTGAAAACCCTTACGAAGTTCCAATGAAAATTTACCCTGCACCCCACTACACAATGGGCGGTTTATGGGTAGATTATAATTTGATGAGCACAATTCCTGGTTTGTTTGTCCTTGGCGAAGCTAATTTTTCCGATCACGGTGCAAACAGGCTTGGTGCAAGTGCTTTAATGCAGGGGCTTGCAGACGGTTACTTTGTTATTCCTTATACACTGGGTAATTATCTTGCTAGGAATAAATTTACCAATGTTACAACTGATCATGAAGAATTCAAAAAAGAAGAAAAAGGAGTTGACGACCAGGTTAATAAACTTCTTTCCATCAAAGGAAAATCTACTGTGGATGAAATTCATAAAAAACTCGGCAGACTAATGTGGAACCACGTCGGCATGGCCAGGAACGAAAAAGGGTTGAAGGAAGTGATAGAAAAGATTAAAGATTTAAGACAGGAATTTTGGAAAGACGTTATTGTAACCGGTAAAGATAAAGATTTAAACCAAAACCTGGAAAGAGCAGGAAGAGTAGCCGACTATCTTGAGCTAAGTGAGTTAATGGCTGTGGATGCTTTACACAGAAACGAATCGTGCGGCGGTCATTTTAGAGAAGAATATCAAACAGAAGAAGGCGAAGCGAAAAGAGATGATGAAAACTTTAGGTATGCAGCGGCATGGGAATTTGTAGATGTCGGCAAATGGAATCTTAACAAAGAAGATCTTGAATTTGAGAATGTAAAATTATCCCAGAGGAGTTATAAATAATGAACCGGAACAATTTGAATTTAAAATTAAAAATTTGGCGCCAGTCCGGGCCTAATTCCGTAGGTGCTTTTGAAGATTATAAGGTATCGGTTTCTCCGGATTCTTCTTTTCTGGAGATGCTGGATGAATTAAACAACCAACTTGAAAAAAAGGATCAGGAACCGATAGTTTTTGAAAGCGACTGCCGGGAAGGTATTTGCGGTACATGCGGACTTGTAATTAACGGCGAAGCCCACGGGCCCAAAAGAAAGATAGCTACCTGTCAGCTTCATATGCGGAATTTTAAGGACGGCGAAACTATTTATGTGGAACCCTTCCGCGCAAAAGCATTTCCTGTTATAAAAGACCTTGCTGTTGACCGATCCGCCTTTGATAAAATTATTCAGGCGGGCGGATTTATTTCCGTTAATACCGGCGGTGTTCCGGATGCCAATGCCGTTCCTATTACAAAAGATGTTGCATCCGATGCATTCGATTCCGCTGCATGTATAGGCTGCGGTGCATGCGTTGCTACCTGCAAGAATGCCTCTGCAATGTTGTTTGTAGCTGCCAAAGTTTCCCACTTTGCAGTACTGCCGCAAGGCCAGCCCGAAAAACAACAAAGAGTTGAAGCCATGGTTGCCAAAATGGATGAACTTGGTTTCGGAAGCTGCACAAATACTTATGCGTGCGAAGCCGAATGCCCTAAAGGTATTTCCGTTACAAACATTGCCAGGCTGAACAGGGAATATTTTGCGGCAAAAATGAAATCTCATAATGTTGAAGTGGAATAAATAACCTAAACCACTTCTCCTAAATTTGTAGAGGCGGTAAGGTTAATTTTTATGGAGCTAAAAAATAATTACTTTACCGACATTTTCTTTAACATCCCGGTTTATTGCTTTATTTATATAAGGCATGTTAACCGGGATTTTTTTATCTTTAAATTTAGAACTAAGTATTATATTAAGTTGCACTAATAATTTACCGGTTTTATCTTTAGCGCGATTAAAATTGGAGAAGAATTATTTATGTTTGAAAAAGAAATAAAGTTTATTGCTGATTTTAATCTGAACAAAATCAAAAGTCTTGGCTCATTTATAACGT
>JBJKSH010000065.1:0-55299 GCA_046704255.1 Ignavibacteriaceae bacterium
TCAGCCGCAGATACTACTTGGACTGTTGGTAAATGGAGAAGGCTTTCCGGTAGGGTATCAAATTTTTGAAGGGAAGAAATTTGAGGGACATACTTTAATCCCCGTAATATTGAGATTTAAGCGTAAACATAAGGTTAAGATATTGACAGTAGTAGCAGACGCCGCAATGATAAGTATCGAAAACATTAATGCATTAACCAAGGCTCATCTTAATTACATTGTCGGAGCCAGAACAGCTAATCTCTCGATGAAGTTAATTGAAGAAATCAGTAGAAAGCTTTCCGGTCATGATGGTACAACAATTAGAGTGCAAACTAACCATGGAGATTTGATTTGTGAATTTTCACAGAAACGTTTTATTAAAGATAAGCGGGAAATGGAAAAGCAAATTACAAAGGCAGAGAAACTTTTAAAAAATCCCGGCAGCATCAAGCGAGTTAAATTCATTAGAACAGATGGGCAAGTCTATAGTCTTAACAATACATTAATAGATAAGACTAAATTACTACTTGGTATAAAAGGCTACTATACAAATCTTAAAAGCACCGAAGCAAATGATCAAACAGTTATTGAACACTATCATAATCTTTGGCATGTAGAGCAGGCATTTCGAATTTCAAAAAGTGATTTACAAATTCGCCCGATGTTTCACTTTAAAGAGCAGATGATCGAGGCACATATACTTATCTGCTTCATGGCACTGGCAATCTGCAAGTACATAGAACTGAAGACCGGAAGGTCAATCAGGACATGTTTGAAGCTGCTAAGTAGTGTTACTGATGCAACAGTTGTAGATAATTTAAGTGGTGAAGAACTAATCCTCCGTTCGCCAATTAGCGATGAAATTCAGGAGATAATAAAACGTTTAGAAATTTCCCTTTAATTTGATTCATTTTCGCAACTAAAAATTTGTGCCGCACTAAGTTGCACAAGTCAGGACACATTTATATATTCATCCATTGGATCATTATATAAAATAGCTTAAGGATCCATTCTTAAAAATATAGATCAATAAAATAAAATTTGGCTGAAGATGATGTTAAAACAAAAGCGTTCTAAGTGCGCTGAACAAAAAGTAAAACGAAAGTAAAACAAGTACAATACCCAGGCTGAAATTAACCTTCTTCATCATTTCGTTAGAAATAAACTTCTTTGCCCAGTGCAATATATTAGACAATGCAATCAGATAGGTGGCAAGGCCAAGCCCGCCGGCAACTAAAAATAATACGGTAATTTTTGTATCAAAATTTGTAACGAGGTCCAGGTCTCTCATTATTCTCATACCGATAAGCCACCAGAAAATCATCATAGGGTTTGTAACAGCTAATGAAAAGCCCGTAACAAAAGAAATTCTTTTACTTTTAATTGCGGTATTGGAAAGTTCCAGCATGTTTTTATTTGAGCCGTCTCGAAAAGTAAAATAAGCAAGCACCCACAAAATAAGGGTTGCTGCAAGACCGAATACGGCAATAACAATTTTATGTTTAAGAAAAGGCGCAACTCCGAAAAGTGCTATAAACCCGTACATTACATCGGAACAAACACTACCTGCAGCTACCATGTAGGCGGCACGGCGGTGGTTATTTAACGAACGTTTGGCAATTTCAATTTGAGTAGCACCAATAGGAATTGCCGTAAGAATCCCCATTACATAAGTAATCAATAAAAAGAATACAGTATCCATTAAACCAAATAAAAGATATTAAAAATTCATTTAGTAAAGATACCACGTCTGGACGGTAAATGAAACCTTTTTATTGATTCTAAATATAAATTAGCTTCGGAAACTATTTCATTGGGGCTTAAAGAGTTGAAACATCTTATTTCTTTACATGCTTTTGCCATTTTGTTTATGCATGAAATATTCCGGCAGGCGGTTTTGGCAATAAATATTTTGGAAGGTGCATCCTGGTTGGCAGGCATGTAATTTTTTAATTCGGAGTCGTAGCCGTAAATTCTAGGCGGAGTACTTCCGAAGATGGAATAAACGGCGGTTTTATTTCTTAAACCTTTGCCGGTAGAACGTGAAAATTTTCTTGAGGCAGCAATATGAAGCGGGCCTGTATCGCCGGTAATATAAATATCGGAACGGTCAATTATTGCAGCATAAGTATCTAAATCCGTAGAAGACGGGACAACAAAAATATTCTGTTCGCTACTGTTAGGAAAATACTCCATAATTCTGTCTTCTATAAATTTCTCCACATGTCCCGCTCCAATTAAAATCGTACATTCTAATTCGGAAAGTTTTTTAATAAGTTCAATCTGAAAGTCAAACGGCATTCTTGTGTAAACGGCAGATGCATCCGGGTTAAACATTATAACCGGTTTATCTAAAGGTATATCGTTTGCAACAAAAAAATTTTCAGCTTCATCAATTGCTTCATCGGAAAGATAAATATTTGTACCTTTAAAAACTTCATTATAATTAGAAGGAATAAAATCTCTGAATAAATTCAAAACAAAGTAAAAAGCAGAATAATTAATATTGTTAATACTACTTCTAATTCCTTCGTTTTTTATAAGCTGGGAAGCCATAAGTGTATAATCAATTACCGGTCGGCCGCCGAAAATTTTTCCCGGGATCATAGGGGAGTAATTTATAATTAAATCGTAATCTTTTCTGTTTATAATATCTAAAAGTTTGGAAAGGTCTTTTTCCGTGGGATAAGGAGCACCGTTATAAACCGGGTAAAGATTGGATATTTCCCTATTGCCCAGCATTAAATCTTTAGTAACTTGTTTAACGACAAAATCTATTTCGGCATCCGGGAAAATTTTTCTAAGAGCGGAAACTCCGCAAGAAGAAATTAGTGCATCGCCAATATTTAAATCTCCAACAACAAGGAAGCTTTTGTTTCGTTTTATTTTAGAAATTTTATGCCTGGCATTATTTTTTAATGAATTTAGCAAAAGACTATTGCCAAGTATATTTATTAATAGAAAATCTAAGAATTTAGCACCTGCGGCGGGAGCAAAATCGGTTATCTTACCGGTGAATCTAAAAAACCTTCCGAATTGAACTTCCTTATTCATAAAAGATTAGATAGCCTTTAAAAAATTTTATTATAATAATTTTAATATAAAAAAAATATGTCAGATGATTTTGCTTTATTTAATACCGTTGTTTTATAGCACGAAAATTATTTGCATGTTGTAAAACACAAAAACCATAATAATTCTATTAAGAAACCGGAAGCTCGAAAGGTACTCCGTTTATAGAACATGTATCTAAAAAATTCCGAATACATGTTTCCGGTATAAATGTTTGATAAGAATATAAACAACTTTAAACAAACTAATTCATTTCTGCAATACAATTAAGAAGCTATTTCCTAACCACCAACTTCTACCCATATTTAATTTTTCGAACCATTCATTTTTACTTTCTCTAAGCCTCTGCTTAATCCTCACTTTGATAGGGTATTCAATTTAATATCATTAGAAAAAATGAATGATATATCAAATTATATAACGTCCGCTTTATGTGAAAATTTTTACCGGAATTTAATCCAACCTAAATCCGGTATCAGGTAAACAGCATCAAGCATCCGGCATCCTGTCACTCTCAAATATAAAATTATTAAGCTTTCTGATAGGACAGCTTCTTTACTTCTAAGACGGCTCAAGCATCAACTTCAATACCTAATATTTCTTGACTACATATACCACTTTCTCTATATTTGAACTCACATTTTTCGACAATTTTCGGAAAAAATACAGATTTGAGCCAGTATAAAAAGACAATCCTTCCGAATGGAATTAAAGTTATTTCGGAAACAATACCTTACGTAAAATCCTTTTCGCTCGGGTTTTGGTTTAACGTAGGCTCCCGTGATGAAACCATTAAAAACAACGGTATTACTCACTTTATAGAACACATGCTGTTTAAGGGGACACAAACACGTTCGGCTAAAAAAATTGCCGATGAAATAGAAACCTGCGGCGGTTACCTAAACGCCTTTACTTCAAAAGAACATACTTGCTATTACGGGCGCGGGCCGGGAAGTAATATTTCAAAAACATTTGAAGTACTTGCGGATATGGTGCAGAATCCCGCTTTCAAACCTAACGAAATTAAAAAGGAAGCCGGCGTTGTAATTGATGAGCTGAATGATATTAATGATAACCCGGAAGAATTAATATTCGATAAATTTGAAGAAATAATTTTTCCCGGCAGCAGCTTATCTCTGCCTATAATCGGTACGGCAAACAACATTAAGAATTTTAATCAGTTTGATCTCTTCAATTTTGTTAAGCAGAAATACGGCTTTAACAGAATGCTAATAGCTGCTTCCGGAGCCGTTGAACATGAAGAGCTCCTTAAGCTTTGTGAAAAATATATAAAAAAAGATTTGGGGAATTCTTCAATAAGAAGGAAGCAGTATCCTGCCGTAAATATTCCTGCAAAACTGGAATTTATAGAAAAAGAAATTCAGCAGGTGCATGCAATTATCGGCAGGCCAGCCTATGGTTTTAACAGCGAGAGTCGAATTAAAGCTGCTGTACTTTCCCAGGTTTTAGGTGAGGGAAGCAGTTCAAGGTTGTTTCAATCGTTAAGGGAAAGAAACGGAATTACTTACCAGGTAAATTCTTTTTTGAATTCTTTTTACGATACTTCCGCATTCGGAGTTTATTTTTCCACAAATGAAAAAATGACGGACCGCGCACTGGATCTGGTTTACAGGGAAATTAAAAAACTAAAAGAAAAGAAAATTTCCGCAAGAGAACTGAACAGGGCTAAAGAATCTATGAAGGGAAGTATGCTTTTAAGCTTGGAAAGTACTTCCAGCAGGATGACAAGAATGGCTCAGTCCGAGTTTTATTTTAATAGAATTAAATCAACCGATGAAATGATAAAGAACATTGATGCTGTTAGTGCAGATGATGTTCTGGAAACAGCAAACAAATTGCTGGAGGAAAATTCATTTATCAGGTTAATAATAAAATCAAAAAATACATTACTAAAATCGGCCGCTTAAAAAGCTTAACGGCTTGCTGACCGAATAAAAAAAGAGGTATAAAATGTTAATCGGTGTTCCAAAAGAAATAAAAGCAAATGAAAACAGGGTTGCCTTACTACCTGTGGGCGCTTCAACTTTAATTAAGAACGGACATAAAGTAATAGTAGAAACAAATGCCGGAGCCGGAAGCGGTTTTTCCGATGAAGATTATAAAGCAGTAGGTGCGGAAATTGCCGCAAGTCCAAAAGAAATTTATTCTGCTGTTGAAATGATTATGAAAGTTAAAGAACCTATTTCACCGGAATATAATTTAATCCGCAAAGGGCAGGTGCTTTTTACATATTTTCACTTTGCCGCAAGTAAAGAATTAACCGAAGCTATGATGGCTACCAGGTGTATTGCTATTGCATACGAAACCGTTCAGAAAGCCGACCGCTCTTTACCGTTGTTAATTCCTATGAGTGAAGTTGCCGGCAGAATGGCTCCGCAGGAAGGTGCCAAATACCTGGAAATGGCTATGGGCGGTAGAGGTATTTTACTAGGCGGCGTACCCGGCACAGGCCCTGCAGAAGTAATGGTTCTTGGCGGCGGTATTGTTGGTACCAACGCTGCAAAAATTGCTGCAGGTTTTGGAGCAAAGGTAACTATTTTCGATAATAATTTGTACAGGTTAAGATATCTTGATGATGTGATGCCGAGGAATGTTACGACTATGATGTCTAATGAGTATTATATTAGAGCCGGTTTGCCAAAAGCAGACCTGGTAATTGGTGCTGTATTAATTCCGGGTACGAAAGCGCCCAAGCTTGTTACAAAAGATATGTTAAGTTTAATGAAGGAAGGTTCGGTTATAGTAGATGTATCTGTGGACCAGGGCGGCTGTATTGAAACATGCAAGCCCACAACTCATGAAAAGCCGACCTTTGTAATTGACGGTGTAGTTCATTATTGTGTTGCAAATATGCCCGGAGCGGTTCCTCATACTTCTACGCTTGCATTAACAAATGCAACTTTACCGTATGCTGTAGAAATTGCAAATAAAGGTTACGAAGCTGCGGTAAAAACAAATCCTGAAATCAAATTAGGATTAAATATGATTGACGGGAAGATTACTTACAAAGGTGTTGCAGATGCTTTTGATTTTGAATATCACACGGTTGATTCTGTAATTAAATAAGGATAACAGATGCCTAAATTAGTTTTAGATGGGAAAGAGATTGAGTTTAAGCAGGGACAAACTATAATTCAAGCGGCAAAGGATAGCGGAATTACAATACCTCATTTTTGCTGGCACCAGAGCTTATCTGTTGCCGGCAATTGCCGAGTATGTTTGGTGGAAGTAGAAAAAATTCCTAAATTGGTAATTGCTTGCGCCACATTAGCTGCCGACGGCATGGTTGTTCATACTGCCTCCGAAAAAGCTTTGAGCGCCAGAAATGCAGTAATGGAATTCCTGCTTATAAATCATCCGCTAGACTGCCCCATTTGCGATGAAGCCGGCGAGTGCAAGCTGCAGGATTACGCTTATTCGCACGGAGTAGGAGAGAGCAGATTTGTTGAGGAAAAAAATCATAAAGATAAAAGAGTGCCGCTTGGCCCTTTTGTTATGTTTGACGGCGACCGCTGCATATCGTGTTCCCGATGCATACGGTTTTGCGACGAAATTGCAAAGGACCCTGAATTAACATTTGTTAAAAGAGGTGACCGGGTTACGATAACTACATTTCCCGGTGAGCAATTGGATAACCCGTATTCTTTAAATGTTGTTGATATTTGCCCGGTGGGTGCATTAACCAGCAGAGACTTTCGCTTTAAGTCCAGAGTTTGGGATATGTCGCCCAACAATACTATTTGCCAGGGCTGCGCCCGCGGGTGCAATATTGAACTTTGGGTAAGGAACAACAATGTTCTAAGAATTACTCCAAGGCAGAATGATGAAGTAAATAATTTCTGGATGTGCGACCACGGAAGATTAAATACATTCAAGTTTGTAAATGCGGAAGACAGGGTGGATGGCCCGCAGGTTAGACATGAAGGTTCTTTACAAAAAGTAACCTGGGATGAAGCACTAAACAAAGCTGCTAAAGAACTTAAATCATTCTCTAAAGGTGAAATTGCATTTCTAGGTTCACCCTTTGCTACCCTGGAAGATAATTATATCTTTGCAAAGTTTGCTAATTCTCTGTTCAGCTCAAAAAATATTGATTTTATGAATCACTTCGATCCTGTATTTGGTGACGATATTTTAAGAAGGGATGATGTTACTCCAAATTCTCTTGGTGCTGAAACTGTGGGAGTTAAACCCGGTTTAAACGGATTGAACTTTGATGGAATAATTAAAGGAATTAGTGAAGGGAAAATAAAAGCACTTTATCTTTTAGAAGATGATATTGCTTCTGCCGATTCCGGTTTGGAAGAAGTATTAGCCAAACTGGATTTACTAATTGTTCATTCAGCTAATTTTAACAAAACAACTGCACTGGCTGATATTATATTCCCTGCAGCAACCTATGCTGAAAAGAACGGTACAATTGTAAACTTTAAAGGAAGGGTGCAGAGACTAAAGCCTGCCGTATCAACTATCGAAATGGACAGAGCAATGGATAGTATGACTCTTAGCAGGCTGGATAAATTCGGAACTAAATACGATAGGTGGAACCAGGGTAAAAAATATGATGCCCGTTCCTCCTGGAAGATCCTTGTATCTCTTTCCAACGCTTTGGGTAATAAAATGAAATTCAAATTAGCCGAAGATGTCTTTAACGAAATAGCCGGTACAGTCCCTGCGTTTAGAGGTCTTGATTACGATAAGATTGGCGAACTTGGTGCGCAATCTAAATTACAGCCGTTGGAAAAAACTGTTAAAGCTTAAACGGAGCCTAAATAAAAATGACAATTTGGGAAATTTTACTTTTTAGTCTTATTAAAATTATTATTATTGTTACCGTAATGCTTCTTACGGTATCATACCTGGTTTATTTCGAAAGAAGAATAAGTGCCTGGGCACAAAACAGGCTGGGCCCTAACCGGGTAGGATGGGAAGGTGTGCTTCAGCCTTTTGCCGATGTGTTAAAACTACTGCTTAAGGAAGACATTGTACCTGATCAGGCAAACAAAACAATTCACACTATAGCTCCTATTATTGCACTGTTTGTTGCTTTTACAACTTATGCGGTAATTCCTTTCGGCCCGGATGCAATGATTTTCGGTTTTAGAATTCCCCTTGTAGTAGCCGATGTTAATATTGGAATTTTATATGTACTTGCGCTTACTTCGCTTGGTGTTTATGCAATTACATTTGCGGGATGGTCATCCGGCAGCAAATATTCTTTGCTTGGCGGTATTCGTTCATCCGCACAGATGATTTCCTATGAAATCTCAATGGGTTTTTCAATAGCCGGAGTTTTGCTGGTAGCTGAATCTTTAAGGCCGGAAGCAATTGTACAGGCACAGTCCGGCTGGATGTGGAATGCAATTATACAGCCGGTTGGATTTATCACATTTTTAGTGTCCGCTTTTGCAGAAACAAATCGATTACCGTTTGATTTACCTGAAGCTGAGCCTGAGCTGGTAGGCGGGTATCACACGGAATACAGCAGCATGAAGTTTGCAGGTTTCTTTCTTGCTGAATATGCAAATATGATTGTTGCAAGCGCAATGATTGTAACACTTTACCTCGGCGGGTGGCAATTCCCGTACCTAAATACGTTTGGTTTACCTGCGGCTTTATATGTTATAATTTCCGTACTTACATTTGTAATAAAAGTAGCAGCCCTGTTATTTTTCTTTATCTGGGTAAGATGGAGCCTGCCCCGATTTCGGTATGATCAACTGATGAATTTAGGCTGGAAGGTGATGTTCCCTCTCTCACTTTTAAATTTGGTTTGGGTTGCTTTTTTGGTGATGGTTTTTAAACTTTAAACTGGAAATTGAAAAGAAGATAGGCTAATGAATAAATATACGGAGTTTTGATACATGGCTGTAAAGAAGAGAAAAGAAGACTTAACTTTTTTGGAGAAAATATATATACCTGAAATCGTCAAGGGTTTGTCTCTTACAATGAAAAATATGTTCAAACCTAAATTTACGATGAAGTACCCCGAAGAGAAATTTATTCCGCCTGCATCCTACCGCGGCAGGCCCGTTCTTGTACAGGAAGAAAACGGTGAAGAAAGATGTGTTGCCTGCGGACTGTGTTCCAGAGTATGCCCCGCATTGGCAATTGAAGTACAGGCAGGGGAAACAGAAAGACAAAAAGAAAGATATCCCGAAAAATTTGAAATAAATATGCTCAGATGTATCTTTTGCGGGCTTTGTGAAGAAGTGTGCCCCGAAGAAGCTATTGTTATGAGCAAAGATTATGAGCTGGCTTTTACGAACAGGGAAGACGCAATATACGGGAAAGATAAATTACTCACTCCCGTAAATCAGCTTAAAGACAGAATAGAATTTTTAAGAAGTTATAAATAATTAAGGTTTGTAATTAAGTTCCTTAATTAGGAAACTTATGCTTAAAACTATCTTTATATGGTTTTCCTTTGTTTTCTTTACCGTCTCATTCGGTCAAAGCGGTACGGAAAATTATAAACTTGAATATCCAAAGTACATACCCTTAAATTCTTCTTTTGATGTTTCTCTTATTACTTCGGATGTTTTTCCCGGTGCAGACAGCCTAATACTTTATGTTATGCCCGGCCCGGGTTTAACTTTAAGAAGAGTTGAATTGAAATCTTATAGCCTTGATACGGTGCTTACTTTTGCCGGTGCCTCACTTAACGGATACAACGGCAATGCGGTTAAAACAATTATAAACTTTGATGATTCAACTATTTCTTCCGGCTCTTACTTTCAGGTTTTGCTTAATTTCAACTCGGAATTTGTTACAAGTTCATCATTTAAAATTTATGGAATTTTTGTACGGGGGGATACTGTACTCGGCAGTTTGGTTAATGGGAATTTATATGATCTTGAAAGTAATTTCATCCCGGTTAACTTGAATTTTTATAAGCCGCAAAAGGATGCCGGAAAATCTCTCCTCCTTGGAAAAGGATCGTTACTTTCGTTTTCCATGAAAAACCTTTCAGCTAATAATTTGCTAATAGAATTCTGGGCTAAGTTTAACGGTGTACAAAATTCTTTTCTTAATATAACAAGCAAAAGCAACACGGATTTTAATTATTCGTTATCCGTTACCCCGTTTCAAATGCTGGTTGTAGATTCCGATGAAGACACTCCGCAATCTTTAAATCCTTATTTTACCGGTTTTAAAAGCTGGTATCATATTTCGGCGGATATTTCATTCGGAAAAAATATGATATACTTTTATTGCAACGGCAGTCTTATATCATCCGAACAAATTCCTTATTTCTTAAATCCGGATGATCTTGAATTCAATTTTACAAATCTTGTGGAAAACAAACAGTATCAAATTGATTTATTAAGGTTTGTAAATTTGAATAACGATATCAACACTTCGTTTTCAAACAGGAACTACATAAATTTTTTATCGGATAGCTCAAACGTAATTTCTCAATTTGATTTTGATAACGGCGGTTCATTATTGTCAACAGCTTCAATAAATATAGCTTCTTATGGTTTAGCTTATACAATATCCAATGCACCTATTTTTGCCCGGGCACCGGAGTTAAACATAACACCTCTTAACAGTGCTTACTTGCTTGAATGGAGCGGTGGAGACTACAAAGAAGCGGATTATTACGTCTTGCAAAAATCTATGGGTAATTCCGGCTTTACGGATTTAATAAATATACCTGCAAATAATTCCGATGATAAAACTTATTCCTATACCGATCAAAGCGACGGAACTTCCGGTATTGTTTATTACAGGATTAAACAAGTTAATTTAAACGGAAGCGTAACTTATTCATCTCAGGTAAAAGTAGGGCAGGGAGAAGTTCAATCATTTGTTGCCGAACAAAACTATCCTAATCCTTTTAATCCTAAGACGAGCATTGTTGTAAATCTTTTAAAAAATACTCAGCTGGATGTAACGGTATATAATCTTGAAGGGAAAAAAATACAGCAGTTGTTCAAAGGATATTTATCCCAGGGAACTTATACCTTTTCCTTCGATGCTACGGATTTGCCTTCCGGTGTATATTTATATAAAATAACTACGCCGAATTATTCCGAAATGAAAAAGATGATTCTAACCAAGTGAAAGAAGAATATCATAAATGGTACTCGCAGTATTTGAACCGGGAATCCGAAATGCTGGTATTTGGCCACGAAGGTTTTCCGGTTGTGCTGTTTCCTACTTCTTTAGGCAGGTACTTCGAATGCAAAGATTGGGGAGTTATAAATTCGGTATCCCGGCTAATTGATTCTGGAAAAATAAAAATATACTGCCCGGATGCTGTTAATTCATCCGGCTGGTTAAATTATTCCGCTTTACCGGAAGATAGAGTAAAGACGCACCTTGCTTACGAAGGACTGGTTATATTCGATGTGATTGAGTTTGCAAAGCATGAAACCGGCATTGAAAAAGTTTGCCTTGCCGGCTTTGACCTTGGAGCATATTATGCTGTTAATACCGCATTAAAACATCCCGAACTTGCGGCAGGCATTATTTCCGTAAGCGGCATTCTGGATATCAAACAATATATCTGGGGGTTTTATAACGATGACTGCTACTTTAATAATCCGCCCGATTACCTTCCTAATCTTTCCGACGAATGGTACCTGGAAAAATTTAGAAATATGAAAATATTTTTTGCCGCGGGAAAAGAAGATTCGTACCTGGGACAAAGTAAAAAACTTTCATCAATCTTATATTCAAAACAGGTAAATAACCGGCTGGATGTTATACCCGGTGCCGGGCATGACTGGGATTTTTGGAGAAATATTTTCCCGGAATATCTTAAACTGATTATTTGAAAATTTATTCTTTAGTTTTTAAATGTGCCGACGCATTACAAGTTATATTTATCTCCCGTTGCGGTTTATCTAAAAATTATTATTATATAAATGTTTTTTCCTAACTTAAAATTAAAGGCTATGACTAAATTCGATTTTCATATTAGAAAAGCAATAAGAGAAAAATATAAGATTGAAGATTCGCTTTTTACAATTAATGGGGATTTAATAATTGCAAATTTTCATACGGCTAGAGTTTTAAGCAATAAAATTAACGAACAAAGAAAAGCCGAAGGCAGGAGCGATCAGCTTATTAGCCCGGGGCAGTTAAATGCAGTGGGTTTGATGCATGAAATATTCCATTTCTTAATAAGGTATTACGAAGAGAACGAAAACCCGGGTGTTATTGCCCGCAGTATTTCTTATTTGAATTCTAATATAGGAGAAGATGAATTAAATAGAATTTTTCTGAATTTTATAATTGAATTCCCGCCTCAGGAAGTTTTAAAAACCGGCGGCAGGCCGGAAGATTATTTGGAAGGATACACAGCAGAGAAATCAAATAAAGAAATAATTCTTGAAGAGTTGATCCTTCTTCACCTTGAAAATATAAATACGGCCGCATCAAAATTTGAAGAACTTTATTCCGATATACTGCTGCATCAAAACACAAAGTACGGAAAATTTCTGGAGAACTCCGAAAAATTTTTCTCCGGTGAAAAACCGTTCGGAAGTGAAAACCTTCCCCTTCTAACATTTTTAAAGAGGCCCATTTTAAGCAGCCCGTACAGCCTGGAAGGCCAGCTTGAATATATGATTCACAAATGGAACATTTATATAAAAGATCAATTCGGCGACCGTATTTTAAGCAGCAGGGATTTAATGCTGGAAGATTTAAGATTATTTATTCAATTCGGCGGCGGAAAGCCTACTCCGTCTGTTCCTGTTTATGAAGCTGATGAAGAATATTTGCGCCGGTTAAAGCTTAAGTTAGCAGCCGGCAAACAGCTTACCGAAGAAGAAAGCAGGTTTTATTATTCGGAAATAGAAAAATTTACGCAGGATGTTGAATGGATGCCTAAAGTTGTAATGATTGCAAAAAATGTTTTTGTCTGGCTGGATCAGCTCTCAAAAAAATACAGCCGGGAAATTAAACATCTTGATCAAATTCCGGATGAAGAACTTGACTCACTTGCAAACTGGAATTTTACTGCTCTCTGGTTAATCGGAATTTGGGAAAGGAGCAGCGCTTCAAGAAAAATAAAACAGCTTACCGGAAATCCGGAAGCAGCATCTTCGGCTTATTCGCTATACGATTATATTATTGCATATGAACTTGGCGGAGAAGAAGCATTTCAGAATTTAAAAACACGTGCATGGAAACGCGGAATTAGATTGGCAAGCGATATGGTACCCAACCATACTGGTATTTATTCCAGGTGGGTTGTTGAAAACCCCGAATATTTTATTCAGGCAAATTATTCGCCGTATCCTTCGTATACTTTCAACGGGCCCAACTTATCGGAAGACTATCGGGTTGAAGTTCGCATTGAAGATAAATATTATACCCGTGAAGATGCGGCTGTTGTGTTTCAAAGAAGGGATGCATACACAGGTGATGTAAAATATATTTATCACGGCAACGACGGAACACACATGCCGTGGAATGATACTGCTCAGCTTAATTTGTTAAAACCGGAAGTGCGGGAATCTTTAATTCAGACAATCCTTCATGTTGCCCGCAAGTTTTCCATAATTCGTTTTGATGCGGCGATGACTCTTACAAAAAAACATTACCAGCGTCTTTGGTTTCCAAAGCCAGGCAGCGGCGGTGATATTCCTTCGCGCTCGGATTATGCAATGTCTGCTGCGGCGTTCGATAACTCGATGCCGGACGAATTCTGGAGGGAAGTTGTAGATCGTATTAATTCCGAAATGCCTGAAACGCTTTTGCTTGCGGAAGCTTTCTGGTTGATGGAAGGTTACTTTGTAAGGACGCTGGGCATGCACCGGGTTTATAACAGCGCCTTTATGCACATGCTTATGAAAGAAGAAAACAATAAGTACAGGGAGCTTATAAAAAATACTTTGGATTTTAATCCTGAAATTTTAAAACGTTATGTTAATTTTATGAGTAACCCGGATGAAGAAACTGCGGTAAATCAATTCGGTAAAGGAGATAAATATTTCGGCACTGCGGTAATGATGGTTACACTTCCCGGGCTGCCAATGTTCGGCCACGGGCAAATTGAAGGCCTTTCCGAAAAGTACGGCATGGAATATAAAAGAGCATACTACAATGAATTCCCGGACGAATATTTGGTAAGGCGCCACGAAGCCGAAATTTTTCCTTTAATTAAAAAGAGGCATTTGTTCAGCCAGGTAGTAAATTTTGAGTTTTACGATTTTTATAACGAGCATGGCACGGTAAACGAAAATGTTTTTGCTTTTACAAACAAATCCGGCGGAGAAAAGGCACTTGTTATTTATAATAATTCATACGGCAGAACAAACGGCGGAATAAATTACTGCGTAAGCAAAATAAACGGAGAAGAAAAACGGAACCACAAAAGACTTTCTGAAGCTTTGGAGTTAAAAAATAATTTCGGAATTTTTTATGTTTTTAGAAATCACATTAATAATCTTGAATATATTATTTCCGGCAGGCAGGTTTTTGATAACGGTATGTATTTTGCGTTAAACGGATTTGAGTATAGAGTACTTCTGGATTTCAAAGAATTTTACGATGATACCGGTGATTATGAAAAACTATCAAACGAATTAAACGGTTCGGGCGTTCCTTCAATTGAATTTTCGCTTAAGGAAATTAAACTTAAGCCGTTCACAGAAAGCCTTAAAAATTTGTTTGATAAAATTATGTTAGATGAATTTAAGGCAATTTGTTTGGCAAACGATAAATCCGCAAAACAAAAAATCGCAGTGGTTAAGGATGAGAAAAACAAAGTTAAGCTTTCTCGTTTGGCATCGGATCGGCTGAACAATTTTTTAAACCAGTTAAAAATTCAAACGAAATTAAACGGGAATAATGAAGAAGTTATAAAAAAGATAACGGATTTTCAGGAGTATACCGGAGAATATTTTACGCTTTGGAGAAAGCTTAAAAAAACAAAACCGGTTCCAAAATATATTTTAAATATTGAAAACAAATTATTATTAAATAACCAGGAAGAACAGGCAGGTAATCTGGATACTTACCTAATTGCCGGTATCTTAAAAATAGTGCTTGCCTTTACGGAAAACCTTAACAACATATTATTCGATAAACTTTTTCTGAAGGACAGCATTACGGAAATCTTAAAGAATTCAAGTCATAAACTTGACGATATAGATCGGGAAGTTTATCTGGTTAAAATATTTATTTCAAGAAATGAACTGCCGGGTATGAAATTATTCTTAAAAGAAATTACACCGGACGTATTCATTTCCAATCTTTTGGGAAGAAAGGATATTTGCGATTATATTTTTCTAAATGAGTTTGAAGGAGTTTTTTATTATAACAAAGAAAGATTCGAAAATTTAATAAGATGGTTGTTTAACTTAGCTTTGTTAAATTTTGGAAAAGATTTAGTTATTGAAAATTTGCCGATTGATAAAAAATCTGCCGGAGGAATTAAGAAAAAGTATAACGCAGCTAACGATTACAAGAAATTCATAAAAGAAGCGGAAACCATTGCTGCAAAGATATTAGATGCTTCCGATGCTTCGGTTTATAAAGTTAAAGATTTGAAAATAATATTGAGCAGCTAATATGTAATTAACAATCAGCCGAATTCACGAAACAAATTGTTCCGGTAATTTTATTTTAAAATGAATATCGCCGGGAGTAATTGTATTATTAATTACCGAACTATGTTGAGCACTTTTTAACCAGTAAGGATCCGGTTGGGTGTATTTATGAGTTGGTACAAGCATAACTAAAATTGCAACAAAAGAAACTATAATTATTCCTAAAATAATAAACCATATAGGGGGATTATGTTTTTCATCGAATAAGGCCATACTTAAATCTCCAAAATATTCATTTCAATTAAAAAAATATTTTTTGAATTATATATTTAAAATTAAAAGATATTAATTGAAATGATATTACTCACAATTAATAAATTTTGCTGCTGCATTTGCGCAATTTTCTCCGTCAACAGCAGCAGATACAATTCCACCCGCATAACCGGCACCTTCGCCGCAAGGAAATAACCCCTTAATTTGAGGATGCATGAATGAATCTTTTAACCTTGGAATTCTAACCGGTGAACTTGTTCTGCTTTCAACCGCAACCAATTGAGCTTCTTCCGAATAATATCCCTTCATCTGTTTATTGAAAAAACGAATTCCGTTTTTCAAATTATCGACGATAAATTTCGGCAGTACTTCATGAAGCGGTGCGGAAGTTAGCCCGGGTATATAAGATGTCTTAAGCAGTGATTGAGAAATTTTTCCGGCAATAAAGTCAGTCATTCTTTGTGCCGGTGCACTTTGGGTTTTGTTTGCAATTTCAAATGCCATAGCCTCTGTTTCCTGTTGAAGCTTTAAACCGGCGAAGGGATAAAAAGAATTATATTTTATCCAGTCCTTTTCATTTACCGTTACAACAAATCCTGAATTGGCAAATGGCGAATCCCGGCGGGAAAGAGACATACCGTTTACAACTATTTCTCCCGGCGATGTTGCAGCGGGAATTATTATTCCGCCGGGGCACATGCAAAAAGAATATATTCCTCTTTCGTTTATTGTACACGATAAATTGTAAGTTGCAGCCGGAAGGTGAGGGCTTTTATTTTTTATGTGGTATTGTATTTCATTTATTAAACTCTGGGGATGTTCAATCCTAACACCCATTGCAAACGGTTTTGGTTCTAGTAAAATATTTTTATTATGAAGTATATAATAAATATCTCTTGCCGAATGCCCCGCCGCAAGTATAACCGAATCGCCTGTAATTTCAAGATTGTTATTTACAATTACGCCGGATAACTTTTCGTTGTTAATTACAAAGTCTGTCGCACGTGAGTTAAAATAAATTTCTCCTCCGCAGTTTAAAATAGTATTCCTGATTGCCTTAACTATGTCCGGTAGTTTATTGGAACCGATATGCGGATGAGCATCAATTGATATATCCGGGTGTGCACCGTGCTGAATAAGAATGTTTAAAATTTTATTTACATCGCCTCTTTTAGTTGAACGGGTGTACAACTTGCCGTCGCTGTAAGTGCCTGCACCGCCCTCGCCAAAGCAATAGTTGGAATCCGGGTTAATAGTATTAAACTGCTGGATTGCCTTCAGATCTTTTCGTCTTGTTTGAACATCTTTCCCGCGTTCAACAATTACCGGTTTAATTCCTAATTCAATTAAACGAAGAGCAGCAAACATACCGCCCGGGCCAAAGCCCACAATAATTACTTTGTGATTTTTCCTAACCGGTTTGTAAATAATTTTACTATCTATTTGCGGGGGAAGTTCGTTAATAAAAACATTACAGAGAATTCGAAAAACAGGGCTTCGGCTTCTTGCATCAATAGATCTTTTTTGTACAATTACAGCTTTAATTTCATCTACACTTTTTTTGGCCTTTTGAGCGGCGGTAAAGTGAAGGAATTCTTTGTCATGTAATTTCTCGGGAGGGATTACCGCTTCAATCTGTTTGATCATTATATATGTCCTCTATTTATGAGGAAAAGATTATTACTCTAATAAACACCTTTGTTCAATCCGCCGTCTACCTGTATTGTACTTCCCGTAATATAGCCTGCCTGTTTGGATGCTAAGAAGATTGCAATGGAAGCAATTTCTTCCGGGCTTGCAAGCCTGTTAATTGGAATTTCTTTAGCAATTTCAGTTAAGATTTCTTCGTGCGATTTTGATTGTTGTTTGGCCTTGCTTACAGCAAGATCATAAATGCGGTTGGTTAAAGTATAACCGGGGGCAATATTATTTACGGTTACATTATACTGCGCAGCTTCGTTGCTTAAAGTTTTGGAAAACCCTATCAGACCGTTTCTAAGTGAATTGGAAAGCATAAGCCTGTCCATTGGCTGCTTTACAGCGATGGAAGTAACGTTAATGATTCGACCCCATTCGTGTAAAATCATATCGGGTAAGACCAAGTTGCAAAACCTTACGGCGCTAAGCAATACTTGTTCAAAAGCAACTTGCCAGTCTTCATCAGTAAGTTCCTGGAAATATCCCGGTTCAGGTCCACCGCAATTATTTACGAGAATATCAATACTGCCAAGCTGCTTTTTTACGGATTCTACGGTAGTTTCAATATCTTTTAGTTTATTCAAATCGCATACGCACCAAATAGGTTCGTTGCCGAATTTTTTCCCTATTTCATTTGCCGCAGAAAGTAATTCATCCTTGTTCCTTGAGCAAATTGCAATTTTGCACCCCTCTTCTGCAAGGCCTTCGGCAATTGCACGTCCAATTCCCTTGCTGGATGCAGTAACCAAAGCGGTTTTTCCTTTAATTCCTAAATCCATTTTTTCTCCGCACTAAAATTCATTTAATTGATTAGTTATTTCAAAAATGTAATATAACAAAAAAATTATAAACGAGTTTTACCAATTGCAGTGATCGGATTTAAAATATTATAAGATTAAATGTTAATTACTAATAGAATGATAATTACAAAGCAGTTAAAAATAATAAGCAGTTAAAAATAATAAGCAGTTCAACTATTAATTTTTAACTTCAATGCTCTCAACAATTTCATTGGTATCCAGTGCAATAACTAATTCTTCATTTGTAGGAATTCGAAGGACGGGAACCCTGGAAGAATCTTTTGAAATAATTAAGTCTTTATTTTTATTTTTTTCTTCGTCCATCTCAATACCCAGAAACTCCATGTCTTTACAAACTTCGGATCTTATTTCCGCAGAATTTTCTCCAATCCCGCCGGTAAAAATAAAAGCATCCAGGCCGCCCATAGCAGCAGCATAAGCTCCAAGGTATTTTTTAACCCTGTAAGCAAAAATATCAAAAGCATACTTAGCTCTTTTATGCCCGTCATTCATTGCAGTAACAATTTCGCGCATATCGCTGCTCTCGCCGCTTATTCCTATTAAACCGCTGTGTTTGTTTAACAGAGTGTTTGCCTCGTTTAAAGAAAGTCCTTCTTTTCCCATAATATAAAGAATTAACCACGGGTCCAGATCGCCGCTTCTGGTTCCCATTAACAGGCCTTCCAGCGGCGTGAATCCCATTGTGGTATCAATAGATTTCCCAAATTTTACCGCTGCCATACTACATCCGTTCCCAAGATGAGCGGTAACCATTTTAAGATCTTCTATTTTTTTGCCGAGCAATTCGGCGGCTTTTCTTGAAACATATAAGTGTGAGGTACCGTGGAACCCGTATCTTCTGATTCTATATTTTTTATAAAGCTCATAGGGAATGCCGTACAGAAATGCTTTAGGCGGCATTTGAGTGTGGAAAGCAGTATCGAATACGGCAACCTGTGGTGTATTCGGTAAAATTCTTTGTACCGCCTGAATACCTTTTAAATTAGGAGGATTATGTAAAGGTGCAAGCTCAATATTTTCCTGAAGTGCTTTAATTACTTCATCGGTAATCAAAACGGAACCGGAAAATGTTTCACCGCCGTGCACTACCCTGTGCCCAACGGCTTCAATATCGCTTTTATCGTCAATAACTCCGTGGTTCTTGCTGAGCATTACGCCTAAAACATATTCAATTGCAATTGAATGATCTAAAATTTCGCCGACTATTTTAATACCGTCGCCGTCGTGGCGGTTATGCGATAGAACCGCACTGCTCATGCCAATTCTTTCTACAACGCCTTTTGCAAGAGCAAACTTTTCGGCAGTGTCTATAAATTGATATTTAATTGATGAACTGCCGCAATTTAAAACCAATACTTTCATTTTTATTTATTCCCCGGATAATTCTATAATTATTATTTGTATTTGTGACCTCACTCCCTAACCCCATCTCCTTAGTAAGAAGATGGGGAGCCGGGAGAAGCTATGTAAAATTTTACATACAATTAGTTAATAAACAATCTGGCCGTTATCGTCATACTTGTAAAAACCTTCGCCGGTTTTTTTACCCAGCTTTCTTTCTCTAACCAGTTTTCTTAGAATAGGGCATGCCCTATATCTTGGTTCACCCAATGTTTTCCACAAAGTTTCCATCCATGCAAGCACTTCGTCTAATCCCATCATATCGGCCATTTCCAGCGGTCCGTATTGAAAATTGTATCCGAGCCGCATAGCTGTGTCAATATCTTTTGCAGTTGCTACGCCTTCCAGAAGAATATACATAGCCTCATTAAGCAGCGGAACAATTGCTCTTGTGGTAACAAATCCCGGATACTCGTAAACCTCAACGGGAGTCTTGCCTATTTTTGCGGCAAATGCTTTAACAATTTCTACAGTTTCGTTGGAAGTATAAAGGCATTTTACAAGTTCAACCAGAGGTATTTTGGGAACCGGGTTTAAGAAATGCATACCTATAATTTTTTCCGGGCGGCTTGTAAGCTCAGCTAACTTTGTTAAACTTAATGTAGAAGTATTGGAAACAAAAATTGCGTCTTTTTTTGCAAGTGAATCCAGTTCGGTAAAAATTTGCTGTTTCAGTTTAAAGTCTTCGTCTACTGCTTCAATAATCAAATCGTATTCATTAATTTTGTCGATAGATAAGTCCCATGTTATCCTATTTAAAATTGATTTTTTTTCGGATTGTGTAATAGACCATCTTTTAATCTCTCTGTCAATCGTTTCAATCAGGTTTTGTTTTGCCCGCTCTAAGTTTTGCTGGTTTTTTTCAAGTACAAGAACTTCCATACCGGCTCCGGCAATTGTATGTGCAATTCCTTGCCCCATAATTCCCGCACCAATAATAGCCACATTATTTATACCGCCCGGGTTCTCATCTACCAGCTTGGTCCTGCCGAGAAGGTCTTCTAATCTTAAGCTCTCATCTTGCATTTTTATTCCTGTAATTTATTACTCATATAGTTGAATGTAAAGTTATTTGTTAATTCCGGTGTCCCTTTTATTTAATAATACAATTCGGCTTAATTATCGAAATTATTTTTTATTACATTACAAAGAGTCTCAAATAATGTGCCGCTTAAATTAAATTTTGATATACCTTAATACACAAACGGTAAAATTTTTGTGAATTAAGGCAACAGCATAAAAACAGAATTGATGTGTGAAAAAATGTTAATGATTTAGTCCTTATACCAAATACTCTGTACCTTTCTAACTTCTTCACTTGGATTTTACCGTAAACGTAAATAACTTTATCATAAGTAACAACAAGAAAAACCCGGTTCATGAACCGGATAATTATTCTTTTAGAAATCTTTCTTTCTAAAAATTGAGATAGTTATTCCCATAGTTAGAAGTAAAAATGCAAGTGAAGTTAAAACAGGCTGCCAATTTTCAATTCCGTTTCCGCCGGCTAAATTGTTGGTAATGCTTCCCATAAGCTCAGAGGTTTTTGGTACAATATAATAAATTCCTTCTATTAGGGATTTCCAAAATTTGTTTTGTATTAAAAAGCCTAGTTTCCCCTGGGAAGCAGCAAGCAGGGGGCTTAATATGATGAATATAAAATATGCTGCCATCATACCTAAAGTTGAACCTTTTGTAAGAACCCCGAAAAAAATCATTAAAGAATATAGAACAGAAAATGTAAATGTGGTAACCAGAATTATGAGTAAAAACGAAAAATTCCAGTAAGAAAATTTAAAGGAAATAATTAACCAGATACCAATAATTAGGAAAGCAATATTTAAAAAAACAACAAGCAGGCCGCCCCAAAATTTTCCCCAAATTAATTGGGAACGGGATACAGGTTTGGAAAGAAGGAGATCTATGTTGCCCTTTTCCAGCATAATGGGAATAAAGCTTGCACTTGCAAAAATTGCAAGAAGCAGGCATAGCCCGGCTAAAGGAGATACAATTATTATTTCAAGCTTCGATACGATCATCGAGATATCTACATTCGGCAAATTTTTACCAAAGCCTGTCATTATCTGTTCGGTTGCCGTTACGGAAAAAACCAAACCGGTAATTAAAATTACAATTGACGAAATAACTAAAAAAAATATAAATACTTTCCTTGCCATTGCCTCTCTTAAAGTATACCACGTAATTATAAGAGTATTTTTCATTTCCCGTTCTCCTTTTCAGCTTCTTCAATTAACGAAATGAACATTTCTTCCAGAGTATTTTTCTGTTTGGAGAATTCATTGATTATAACTCCGCGGCTTCTTAGTAAATCCAGGATCACGTTAAGTTCATTGGTATCTTTTACTCTTAATGAATAGTACCCGCCTTGTAATTTGGAGATATTTAATTTTCCCGATACATCCGGAGGCAAATTATCAATTCCGTTTCCTTCAACACTTAATTTATACTCTTCTTCTTTTTCCGTAAGTTCTTTTACAGAGCCTTCGCGGAGAAGTTTGCCTTTGTTCAAAATACCAACTCGATCCGTTATTAATTCAACTTCGGAAAGCAGGTGGCTGTTAAGAAAAATTGTTTTGCCGTTTTCTTTTAACTTAATAAGCACGTCTCTTATCTCTTTTCTGCCGATAGGGTCAACACCGTCGGTAGGTTCATCTAAAAAAATCAAATCGGGATCGTTTAGCATGGATTGTGCCAGCCCCAGCCTCTGCATCATACCTTTAGAGTAGTTTTTAACTTTAGTCTTCTTCCACTTGGAAAGTTTAACAGTGCTTAATAGTTCGTCAATTTTCTTATTAAGAAGTTCTTTTTCAATTCCGCTGAGTTTGCCGAAAAACTGAAGAACATCTCCGCCCGTTAAGTAAGGCGGATATTTATGATTTTCCGGTAAATATCCTATCTTTGTTTTAATCTTATAATTACCAATATCTTCACTTAGAATTTTTGCCGAACCAGAAGTAGGGAATGTTATGCTAAGCAAAAGTTTAATAAGAGTAGTTTTACCCGCACCGTTAGGGCCTAATAGACCGAATATCATGCCTCCCGGTACAATAAGATTTAACCCTGTTAATGCTTCCACTTTTTTCTTCCCCATGGAAGAAGAATAAATTTTTGTAAGTGAAAAAGTTTCTATTGCGTTTTCATTCATCAATTTGTAATACCCTGTTATTTAAAATTTATTGTATAAATATAGTTAAAAAAAATCGAAATGAAGGAGAACATATTACTCCATTACGTAAATGGTTTATAAAGTAAATGAATGGTAATCCTTTTTACTTTTGATAATTGGAATACATAGTTATTATTAGTCGGATTCTTTACCCTACCAAAGTCTTACTATAAGTGTCCATATTCCATCTCTCATATTCCATCTCTCATATTCCATATTCCATCTCTCATATTCCATCTCTCATATTCCATATTCCATCTCTCATATTCCATCTTCTATTTATAGTTTGCCTTGCTGCTCTGCCGTGTGTTACAGAAAAAACCTTTTGTGATTTGTTCCGTTGAGCATAGATTTTAATTTTAAAAAAGGATACATTAATTATGTAAGAACTAAAATGTTAATGAAACATTAAATAAAAATTGCGGTATCAATTTCTGCTTTGCATAATTGATTAAAACAAAGTAAAATAAATATAGAATGTTTCTACTTTTCAAATATTAAATATTCTTAAATATTTTTGAATATTAAAGGGCCGGAGGAAAGCCATGAACCTTGAAAGAAAAACAATTGACTCATACTTGCACGAACTAAAGGAAAAACAACACCGTTTTGAGAATGTTTTTGAATCTCTGGCAAGAATGCTGTTTAGCGACTCGGATAGAATTAAGCCGGTAATAGTTAACGGCAAAAATACTTATGACTTTTTGCATTTTCGCGACGGCAAAAAACATATAATAGGCTTGTTTGAAGTTATAAATAAGTTTGTTGCTTTTATTAAAGACGCTGCAGAAAACGGCGAAAGCAAAGAAATGGCTTTTGTGCTTGTCGGTGAGCCGGGAAACGGTAAAACTTTTTTTGTAGATTTTCTTTCTTCCATGTACCGTAAATTTATTTCTATCCCGGAGAATAACAAATACACATTTCGCTTCAAACTTCCGCCAGAACTGGAAGGCTACGGCAACATCAGATTAATTGAATCTCAAACCTATGAAGACCCTTTGATTTTAATGATGAATTTAAAAGGTAACGAACAGGAAAATAAAGAGATGCTTTCTCAGTCCGGCTTCAGCGGCGATGAAATTGATAATTTTTATAGAAATTACAGGCCGCTCGGTGCCGACACGGAATTCATTTTAAATGATTTAAAAAATTTTTACGATGATGATATTGAAAAAGTTAAGGATTGTATTGATATAGTTAAAGTTCCCATAAGTGAAACGTTGGGTGCAATTACCGGTAAGTACCCCGCAAAAGATAAACTTACAAGCAGCGGTGTTGACCTTGTCGGCGAGGAAAGTATTCAAAGGCTGCTGCATATTACCAATCCTAATAACCCTTACCGTTTCGATTTAAGGCGGGGTGCGCTTGCCCGCGTTGGCAGCGGAGGTATTCATTTTGCCGACGAAATATTTAAGAATAAAACAGACCTCCTTAAAATATATCTTGGCGTTGTTCAAAATAGGGTTATAGAAATTGATGCGTTCAAATGGCCCATTGATACTTTTATTATTGCAACAAGCAATAATGCGGATGTGCAGAACTTTCGTGCAAACGACGAAGAAAAACCCATCCTGGACCGCTGCAAGTTTTGTTATGTTGCTCATAATACTAATTATAAATTACAGGAGGAGCTTACGCATTATGCTTTGGGCGAAGGAGATAAAACCACATTCATGGGAGACAGGCTTCATATCGATCCGAACCTTACTTATACTTTATCTGTTATTGTTACTTTGAGCCGCCTGCCTAGATACGATGATAAACTTACACCGGTGGAAATGATGAAGCTTTCCGCCGGGGAAGTAGCCGGAGAAAAAAGCGTAAAAACATTGGCGGAAATTGTCGATCAGCTTGAACATGAATCCGATACTGCAAAACGTTTTGGGCAAAAAGGGCTTGGGCAGAGAGACCTGGCGCGTATTATAAACACACAGCGAAGTTACTCGGAAACAAACGAAGGCAAATGCATGTTTGCTCTTAATGTTTTTAAAGCTGCCGAAGAAGTTATTCTTGATTATATTCAGGACAACACCGAGCGAGCAAAATATTTTGAAGATTTGAAAATTGCCAAAGACCTTTACCGCAAAAGGATCCGTACCGAAATGTTTAATGCCTTTATGGATGAACCGGCAGCAATTAAAAAAGATGTTATGATGTACGTTAATATGATAGTGGGAATGGGTCGTTCCGATATTGGGCCGGATAAAATTATTACTTACCGCGATCCTCAAACTAATAAGATGCAGCCAATAAAAATAGATGAGCGTTTTGTTAATGCCGTGGAAAACGAACTTGAAATGAAAACCCATGAACAAAAAGAATCATTTAGAGGGCAGGTAAGAAAAATTTATGCTCAGCGCTTGCAGACGGATAAGAATTACGACTTTATGGATAATGTTGATCTTGTAAAAGCCGTTACGGATACCAGACTAAATTCCGATATTGCTTCGGCAGGCGGCCTTGTTGGTGCTCTTGCAAACCGTACCAACGAAGATAATGAAAAGCTGTATAACAGAATTGTTACAACTATGAAGAACAAGTTAAATTATTGCACCACATGTGCACAAAAAACCATAGAATTTTTCTGTACACAGGATCATCAGACTTAGAATAAGTATTTATAAACATAATAATATAAAAATTGAATATTGATCATTGAATATTGATCCTTGAATATTGAATATTAAGTATTTAGCATTTAGTTCACAATATTTAATCCTCAATAAACAATGTTCAATACTCAATAAATAATTAAAAATGTATTACATTCCAATTTGTTAAATTAAAATGCAGGAAATTAGAAAAAAGCAAAATATAATTTCTGATGAATCTTCACAAAAGGATTATCGATTTCAGAAAGGCCGGAAACTTAACGGAACCGGAAAAGGTATTATGGATTTTTACGATCACAGGGACAATAACCATTTATTAAATTTTTCTGCGGAAAGCACAACGTTAAGTCGTCTTTTTACCCTGGACAAATTGCTGGAACGTGATAAACTGCGTGAAAAGGACGGTTTTCCGCGAAAGATTAAACTCGGCAAACTTGTAAAACCTTCTAAAAGCGGTAATGATAAAACCATAATTATTCCTACAACCAGCGAAGAAAAATTTTATCATTGGAACGGCGAACCGGCCGGCAGCGAAGGCCCTGCAACCGGCGGAAACGGGGATGAAGAGGAAGGTGAGGTAATTGGTGAGGAGCCTTTGCGGGATGAGGAAGGAGAAGGTACCGGTGCCGGGCATGGTAAAGGCGGCGAACACGGCGAAGGTGCCGAAGCGTATGAAATCGGGCGAATCCTTACGGAACAATTCGAACTGCCTAATATTAAAGATAAAGGCAAGAAAACTTCGCTTACTAAATTTACTTATGACCTTACGGATAAACTTAAAGGAGGCGGACAAATTCTTGATAAGAAATCTACCCTAAAACAGGTAATTAAAACAAACCTTGCTTTGGGCAATATTGTTTTAAATAAGCCTCCCGATTCAACAAAATTCGTAATAGCACCCAACGATAGAGTATATCACGTCTTTTCCCGTGAAAGAGATTTCGAATCCCAAGCAATGGTATTTTTCTTAAGAGATTATTCCGGTTCCATGCAGGGAAAGCCGACGGAGGTAATTGTTACACAGCATATCTATATTCATAGCTGGCTGGTTTATCAATATAAAAGACAGGTGGAAAGCAGATTTATTGTTCACGATACCGATGCAATGGAAGTGCCGGATTTTTATACTTATTATAATAAGTCCGTTGCCGGCGGTACGGAAATTGCCTCAGCTTACAAACTTGTAAATAAAATTGTAGAAGAAGAACACCTTGCGAAAGATTATAATATTTATGTATTCCACGGAACAGACGGCGATGACTGGGAAGACGAAGAATCCGAGGCAATTACAGAGCTGGAAAAAATTTTAAAATACGCCAGCCGTTTCGGTTTAACCGTTGCTAAAAATAATTATTACTCACGCGGCGAAACCGTGGTTGAGAGTTATATTAAAGAATCCGGGCTGCTAGAAAAGTACCCCGACATTCTGCACATGGATGTTTTTAATTCCGATGACGCAACCGAAGAAAGAATAATTCAAAGTATAAAAGTTTTAATAAGTTGAAAAAGTATGGAATTGATAGATCAACATACAAAGAGGATTATGGAAGGATGCAAAGAGCGTGCTGCGGATGCCGGGCTCAAATTCGATAAAGAAACGCTTGAGTACATGGTAACCAATACGGATCTGCTTGAACTTGCACCCAAGAATATGATTCCTACTCTTTATGATTATTGGCTGCAGGATATTGAAATTTTACGCGGTAAAGGAGAATACGAATATTACCCCAACAATCCTTTTGAAACAGTAATAAATACCAGGCCGGCTATTTCCTTTTACAATAACGAAAATCCTGACTGGATGAACGTGATGATTTTCTATCATGTAATTGCTCATATAGATTTTTTCCAGAATAATAAATTTTTTGAACAGACCTGGGATTATGATTTTAAAGAAAAGGCTCTTACGGAGAAAAGAATTATTTCCAGGCTGAGGTCTCAAAAAGGAAGAGTTGTAGATTATCTTATTGAATTTTCACGCGGAATAGACAACCTTGTAGGATATTTTGATCTGCTTAAAGAAAGAGAGGACACGGAGATTTTCAAATTACCGGAACAAATTGATTTTTACTTTAATAATTTCCTCCAGAATAAGCCTGTAGTTGAAATGGAGGCCTACTTTAAAGAAATTGAAAGGTATAACCAAACAGAACCTGCCGGAAATAAAACTAAAGATGAAGTTTTTCTTTCGGATGTAATAAGTAAGAACCCTGAATTCGATGAAATGTTTAACAAGTTTAAGAAAGAGCAGCAGCAGAAAAATAAACGCGACTTAATTCAATTTATTATGGATGAAAGCATCTTTATTAATAAAGAAGAAAATCTTTGGATGAAAACCGTTCTTGGTATTGTTCACGACACTTCAATTTATTTTTCTCCGCAGATACGTACAAAAATTATGAACGAAGGCTGGGCAAGCTACTGGCACGAAAGGTTGTTTCTAAAAGATGATAGAATAAGAGGGCACGAGGTTGCTTTTGCAAAAATAAATGCGCGTGTTACTGCTTTATCCAGGGTCGGGTTAAATCCTTATGCAATAGGCTGGCGGTTATTCATGCATATTGAAGATATGACAAATAAAGGAAAATATTCTTACGATTACCAAAAGTTAAACGGAATTGCTCAACGGAATGATTTTGATAATAAAATAAATAACGGAACGGATTTTATCTTTCAGGTAAGGCAAAATTTTTGTGATCTTACATTTTTAAATTCATTTATAGACCAGGAATTTGTTGACCGCTACAAGCTTATGGTTGTGGGGCAAAGAATAAATTCTTCGAAGAACAGTAAAGAATATTATGTTAAAAGCCGGAAAGTTAAAGACTATAAAAATATGATTATAGACAGCCTGTATCATCCTCCGTTCATTCAATTTACAAAGGAAAACAACGGAACATTATATCTTAATCATAAATTTGAAGGCAAGGAACTGTACCGGGATTATATTCCGAATACCATGATTGGCATTGAATATTTGTGGGGCAACAAAGTAGAACTTGAAACTATGGAACTTGATTGGGATGAAATGAATAAGGAAATTGACAGCACTAATCCGGATGATTTATCCAAGGTAAAAAAAATTTTTAGAAAAGTTTTATACACTGCAAAAGACAGGAAAGTTAACAAAGAGGTTCTATAATAAAGGTGCATTAATGGCGGCTAACAGCAGCAGGGCAAGCGATATTATTACACTGCTTGACAGAAAATTAAAGAAGCGTGAAAAAGGAGCTATAATTCCCTTTAACGAATTTTTATCCAAAGCTCATGAAGATCCTCTTCGCTGCTTCCGGAATGTATTCCAATTGTTCAGCGATATGCTGTATCATTACATTGATATTGAAGATGAATACAAAGACGATCCGGAAAATATAAGTTACAAAACAGTCGATTGTAAAAGATTGTTCGTAGAGAATACAGATACACCGTTCTTTGCAGACCTGCCTCTTGCCAACCGGCTGCTTCGATTTGCGGATTCATTTAAAGAAGGTGCACAGCAAAACAAAATATATGTTTTTATAGGCCCTCCCGGCAGCGGTAAAAGCACTTTCCTTAATAACCTCCTTCAAAGGTTTGAAGAATATACGCACAGCCATGAAGGAATAAACTATGAAGTTTTGTGGCGGCTGGATAATAATAAAATAGGAAACAATTTTTCGCCTCTTGTTAAAGATGCACTGGACGAATATTATAAAAAAGCCGATCACTCATCCCAGCCGGATTATCTGGAAGTGCCCTGCCCAAGCCATGATCATCCGATTCTTATTATTCCCAAAGAATACAGGGCTGAAATTATAAACCGCCTGATTAAGGAAGATGTGCGGTTAAAAATTTTTTATAAAAAAGAATACGAATGGCTTTTTACGCATAACGCTTGCACAATTTGTACTTCTTTATACGAAACTTTAATCAACCGGCTGAATTCACCTGCAGATGTATTTGAAATGCTTTTTGCCAAGCGATATTATTATAACAGGCGGCTGGGTTACGGCATTAGCATTTTTAATACCGCAGACCAGGAACCTGAAAAAATTATTTTTACAAACGAGGAACTGCAGCGGCAGCTTAGCCACAGGTTTAGAGACAGTAATTTAATCCAGTATGTTTTTTCCCGTTATGCAAGAACCAACAACGGTGTGTTTGCAATTATGGACGTAAAAGGTGAAAATGAAAAACGCTTTTTGAACCTGCACGGAATTATTAGCGAAGGTATCCATAAAATTGACGACATTGAAGAAAATGTTAATTCTCTTTTTATTGCAGTTATGAATCCGGAAGACAAACAGAAGATTGCTTCTCTGGAATCATTCAAAGACAGAATTATTGAGATAAATGTTAATTATATTTTAAATTATTCGGAAGAAGTTAAAATATATTTCCATTCTTTCGGGAACCAGATTAAAAAATATTTTCTTCCAGGGATATTGGAAAATTTTGCAAAGATTATTATAAGTTCCCGCCTGAACATTGATTCGCCTGTTATGAAAGATTGGATTAAAGACCCGGAACAGTATTCAAAATATTGCGACGAAAACATGCTGCTGCTTAAGCTTAGTATCTATTCAAATAAAATACCGGATTGGCTTACGGATGAAGACCGCAAAAAGTTTGATAAATTTATTCGGAGAATGATAATAAAAGAATCCGACCGCGAAGGCAAAACCGGATTTTCCGGCAGGGAATCTATTTATATTTTTGATGAGTTTTATAACTCCGTAAAAAAATCCAACGGTACAAATGGAAGTACCGAAGAGATAACCCAAATAACAATGGAAGATGTTCGTTCGTTTTTTAAAAAACATGATCATTACTGCGAGAGAATACCTAAAGGTTTTATTGATTCTATTATTCGGCTTTATAATTATAATATTATGCAGGAGATTAAGGAATCGCTTTTTCATCAAAATGAAGAAAGAATAAGCAAGGATATCCAGAACTATCTTTTTGCATCAAATTACGATTCGGGAGAAAAACTTGTCTGCCCTTATACAAAAGAAGCTATAATTGTTAATGAGCAGTTCTTTAATACAATAGAACAATACCTGTTGTCCGGTGATGATTCGGAAAATTCACGCAAAAAATTTAGAGAAGATACTGCAGTTAAAGTAGGAATGAGTATTCAGAAAATGAATGGAAAAGAAGGACTGCGGGATACAGAAATATACAAGGAGTTATATTCAAATTATATAAACAATCTTAGAGAGCACATCTTCCGGCCTTTTATGGAGTTCCCCGCTTTTGAAAGTGCAATTAAAGAATACGGTTCACCTAAATTTGATGTTTACGACGACAGGACTAAAGAAGAAGTGGACTATCTTATTAAAAACCTAATAGATAAATTCAAATACTCCAGGGAAGGTGCAAGACATGTATGCCTTTATGTAATCCGGAACAGGATTGCGGATAATTTTAGTTCGTAAATTATAAGAAACATTTAAAAGACGATGAAATAATTAAATCTAAAATTCCGCCGGTTATTTTATCTGCTTGTGCTTTTGCAATACCTTTCTGTTTAAGCAGCATCAATTTTGCCGTAGTACTTTTTGATTTTATAAGCCATTCGAATTCATCTTTATCAATTTGTTCGTCTGCTAGTTGTACCGTCCATAATTTTATATCATCTTCGCTTTGAAAAAGGAATTCATTCCCGGCGGCTATTACTTTGTCTTTAATCTCGATAAAATTGCTTTCAGCTAAAGACTTTATCCCTGCTTTTACATCTTCCCAAAAATTATTAAAGTCTGCCATAATTTATCCTCCCGAAAGTTTTGATAATTTTTTATTTCCTTTTACCACTTTCCAGTTCAATTACCTGATCGAATTGTTTTGAAATTTCATTTTTAGCATTTTCAATAAAAGAACGGTTCAATTTATCCTTTGCCTTCCACATATTTAAGAAACTGATTATTGAATTTTCTTCCGGGTTTTTTATAATTTCCCATTGAGAAATTGTTTCATCATTACCCGGCAGCCCCTTTGCATATTGATAAGCCTTCTCGATATTTATTTTAAGTTTATCGGCTTCGCCGGAATAATTAATATAATTCTCATCGGCTTTATCCATTAAAGATAGTGCATCAACTTTTATGTTTACATCCAGCTCATACGCTTTTTGATTAAAAATTGCGGAAGTGCTGCAGCCCGTAATAATAATAAAGGTAAGAAGGGCAAATCTTTTATAAAATATTTTTCCCATTTTCAACTCCCTTATTTATATAATTAAAATCCGGCATTTTAATTTATCTGCGTTATTAACATAATAAAATTATTTAAATTTTTATATCATCTAAGTTAAATGATTTCAAATTTTATCCGGTTAAATTATATTTCAATGTTAAACAGGAAAAATTCAAGGAAAATTTTAATAAGGAGAAAAAGTGAAATACTTCAAGTACCTGCTGTTTTTATTTATTATTTTTTATATAGGTTTTAATTATGCGCAAAGTAAGTTTCCGTTCTTTAACGTACTGAATTACGGTGCTCAAAACGACGGGCAGGGAAATGCCTCAAAAGGAATAAATGCTGCAATTATTGCTGCAAAGGCTGCCGGGGGAGGTACTGTTTATATACCAGCGGGCAAATATACTTGCGGGCCTATTAAACTTGTAAGTAATATTGAATTATATATCGAAGCAGGTGCGGTTTTAAAATTCCCCGCACAGAATTTACCTTTTACAAAAGGAAGAAATCAGGGGATAGATTGCCTTGTACCGGTTCCGTTAATCGGCGGGCATAACCTGGAAAATGTAACAATTAGGGGAAGAGGTACAATTACAACAAGCAATGCGGCATGGATGAAATTAAAACCGAGATACGGTAATTCTGCCGCGGGGCCGAACTGGGAAAAGCTGTTAAAGTCATTGGAAATAAAAACTCCTGCGCCAAGGCAGTTATATCTTAAAGCAGCAAAAGAACTACGGCCGCCTTTTATACAATTTATGAATTGTAAGAATGTTTTGATAGATGGGATCCATATTATAGGCTCTCCAATGTGGCCCGTTCATATTTTATATTCTTATAATGTAGTTGTAAGAGATATAACGGTAGAAACATATCCCGGAGTTCATACCGGGGGAATTTATCTTGACTCCAGCAGCTTTGTAAGAATTTCCAATTGCTATATAGAAACCGGTGATGACGGCATTGTATTGAAATCAGGCAAAGATGCCGACGGTCTGCGCATTAACCGTCCGACGGATAATGTAACAATTACGAACTGCACGGTAAAGCGTGCTCATGGTGCCGTTACTCTTGGAAGCGAAACAGCAGGCGGTATTAAAAATGTTGTGGTAAGTAATATGGTTTGTAAAGATACTAAAATTGGAATTCGTATTAAAAGCCGGCGTGGAAGAGGCGGTTATATAAAAGATGTTCGCTTTAACAATTGGGCTATGGAAAATGTTGGGCAGGCCATTAATGTGACAAACTTTTACGCTATGGAAGGAGAAGTATATAAGGGTGACACAACCGTATCCAATCGTACCCCGCGTTTTAATAACATTGCCATTAGCAACATTACAATAGACAGCGCCAGAGTAGTAATAAATATAGATGGGCTGCCGGAGATGCCTATTAACGGCCTGCGTATTTCCGATTTAATCGGTTCCGGTAAAGTTGGAATGAAAGCTACAAATACAATTGCTCTGGAATTGCACGATGTAATAATAAATGCGAAGCAATGCCCGGCATTTTTAGTTCGCAATTCCAGGGAACTTGAACTTGATAATGTATCATCATCAAACCCGTTACTTGATACTCCTGTTATTAGATTAGACAACTGCCCAGATGCCATAGTTATGAACAGCAGAAGTTTTCCGGGTACGGATATTTTTTTATCCGCTGCCCCGGGTCAATTAAAAAATATTGTAATGAAGGGTAACATAACAAACAATGCAAAAAAAATAACGGAAGAACAATCCGAAAATTTTTGGAAGGTAATTGAACCTTCTACCGAACCCGGTAAATAATAACTTAACTTAAGCGTATAATCCTTTTAGGAGTAATAGAAGTTGGACACTACTAAATTTTAATAAATTTCTATCAGATTCTTTATTAGAATGATTCCGCCGCGGCAGATTTCTAATTATATAAAGAGTGTACGAATTATTTTCGCAACGGTGAATATTTTACTCTTAATGATATAAGACACATATTGAATTTCATAAATAAATTGATTTGAGATAACAAAGCTTAGAGTTTAAATTTCTTTTTTATACCTATAGGAGTAAATTTACCTGGTAACTAAAATGCCTGGTAAAAAATAAATTTACCTGATGCATGTTAGCATGATAATTGCTAAAGACAGCGTGTGCGCTAGGTTATTGTATTAATTGATTTTATGGATTAGTTTGTTATTGAATCCGGTTATTATCGGAGGGAATGCTTTCAATAAAAAAATAATCACCAAAAATCTATGGGAGGTTATATGAAAGTGTTCAAATATTCGGCAGTGTTGTTGTTAATATATTTAAGTGCGTGTACATCCCTTGTATTAAAACCGGCTGATTTTTCCTGGCCGGTAGAAACGGTTCTTAAAGTAGATAACAACGGAACTGTGCATACAAAACGTTATTCACTTTCTCTTAATGTAAAAAATCTGTTTCTAAAGGAAACAGGTGATTCTCTCGGTTACCAAAATAAACAGCTTAGTCTAATTAGAAATACTAAAGGCTATTATTTTATGGTTGCCGGGAATTTTAAGAATGTGTACATATTTCAAAATAACAACGGTGCTCTTAAGCTAAAAAATAAAATAGAAATTTCCGATTCATCCGGAATACAAAATCCTGCATTTAACCAAAGGCCTCCATATATTGAGCTAACCTATGGAAAAACAAACGACAAAAAATTATACTTAACAGAGAACGGTATTGTTAAGGAGGAAGAAAAATGAAAAAGATGAATTTTATTATCTCCGCTTTGCTGATAACTTTTGTTATTAATATTTCATGCCTTGCACAACAGGATTATCAGGTTGTTCAAAATTTTAAGAATAAGGAAGCTGCAATAAAAGAGGCAATTCATAATGCTTCTTCGCTGGATACGCTCAATCAAATTCAAGCACAAATAGAGCAGCTTAAAACAGATTTTGAGGGGCATAAAGAACTTCTGAACAAAAGCCTTTATCCTGATGACTTTAACGCATCAATAGCCAAATTAGATAATGCTTTGGCGCTTAGAAAAGGAGACTTTACACAAATCAAAACTTTAAAAATAAAAGTATCCAATATGCAAACAAGCTTGGATTCGCTATCAGCAAAAAATTCCAAATTGCTCAGCAGCATTCAGAACCTAGAAATTCAAGGAAATAAGGACAGGCATACTATCCTGCTTCTTGAAAGAGATAAAAGAGAACTTAGATATTCTCTTAGAAAAAGGGACATGGTGGTAATGACGATGCTGGATAGTTTGCTGCCCAATTCCGGTATTAATAGCAGCAGTCTTACTTCCGGTGAAAAACGAAAAGTATTTTCCGAAACCAAGCGGATGGATATTGTTTCCAACATTAAAAAAGCAATAAACGATAATATCCAATTTCTTAGCGTTACGTCTTTAATGCCTTCGGATCTTAATTCTATTAAAGAACAACAGCACCAATTTGAAAGGATCTGGAAAAATGTTGGCCCGGAAATAATAAAGATTTATTCCACTCGTAGAAAAAGCGTAAAAAATCTAGCCGATATTAATAACGAATTTGATGAATGGAATAGAGCTATTAACCAGGAAGCCTGGAATTCCATTAGGCAGGAATTTGGAAGCCACGGCATAATGCTTAACCGGTTTTCAAACGGAGTTCAATTCTCGCAGGTATTAAATTCATACATTAACGATGAAATTAAAAATGCCGATTTAAATTCCAACAAGGCAGTTACCGATTACCACGTTTTTGTAGACAGCGTATGGCTTGCTACTGTTGAGCCGGTATGGGTTCCGTATTTAAATGAAAATAAAATGTGGCCGGCTTCGGAAAAAAATAAATTGACTGCAAAGTTAAAAATATGGAAAAGCAGTGTCATAGGATCGTTTAATTGGCTCTATGTTATAATTCCGGTGGTTGTTGTTTTCCTTGTAATAATATTTTTTGTTAGAGCAAAATCTTCAGATAAAAATAAAATTGAAACGGAAAATGTTTCATGAAATATTCAGAGGGTAAATATTAAAAGGTTTGAAATATTTCCTTAACCTATTTAATGTTAACAGAAAGTTATTCGATAAATTCGGTTGTAGTTTTACGTTCAAGCAATTTTTCAAGCTTTTTCTTAAGCTGCTCTTTAGCCGGAGCAGCTTGCTTAAAAATGGTTTCTTGTTTTGTAAAATCGAAAACGCGGACATCCTTAATCTCAGGCCTTATATAAATATCCGGTTGTATAAATTTAAGCTTCTGCTGGCCTATTGAATGCTGCATAATTTGATATGTTGTAAATACGGATTCAAATGTAGGGGGATATTCTTTACCGTTGCTTGTTCTGTATGCGGTAACATCAACGGCAATTGTAATGTCGCAGTCCTTCAGCAAAACATCAAAAGGCAATGGGTTTACAGCACCGCCGTCGATTAAAATTCTATTATGAATTTTTACGGGGGTAAATAATCCTGGTAAAGAATAGCTTGCTCTAATTGCGGGAATAAGTTTCCCTTTTTCAAAAACCACTTCTTCTTTTTTCCAGTAATCTGTGGTAATTATTTTCAGATTTGTTTTAAGTTCTTCGAATGTATTAATCTTTAGATAAGATTGAATAAGGCCTTCAAGTTTATCGCCTTTTATAAAGCCGGACTTTAACAGTTGAAGATCGAACATGGTAAGCATGTTAATAATATCCGAGCGGCGGAAGAAATCCGAAAGCCTGCCGTTATTTGGGAAAAGCATGTCTTTTACAATTCTTTTCATTTCCTTTGAAGAATACCCGGCAGCATAAAAAGCACCTACAACAGCACCAATACTGGAACCGGAAATCATAAACGGTTTTAGGCCAAGTTCTTCCAATGCTTCAATCATTAATAAATGAGCAATACCTCTTGCTCCGCCGCTTCCGAATGCTATCCCTATTTTAACCATGATTAATCAAAATATTTTATACTGAAATTTAACATACAAAGGTATAAAACAAAGTGATGTAAATACAGTTAATTTATGGTAAGGTTAAATATTTGCGTGAATTAAATTCTAAAATCGTAAAAAAATAAAACAGGGGTAAATAGCTTATTGTTACGATGCTTTAATAACTTTAGAGTAAAATAATAAAGCAATTGGATAATTTTATACCTTTATTTGAAAAACCGAATCAATAACAGTTCCGTCTACCCATTTAACAATTGCCGCTACCTTATTTTTATTAACCGCCGGTTTGGCCGGTGCACCGCCGCAGATTTCATATACCTCATCTCTAATTTGTTTTATTGATTTGATTGGCAGACTTGAATTCTTTACAGCTTGTAATAAATCCTTTCTTTTGGGATTTATTGCTATTCCTCTTTCCGTAACAATTACATCAATCAATTCCCCGGGTCCGCATAATGTTGTTACTTCATCTGTAATAACAGGTATTCTATCTCTAAATGATGGTATAGCAAGAATAGTGCACTTTGAATAAAGACAATTTTGCCAGCCGCCTATACCATGCAGTAAATAGCCATCCGAATGGCTCACTACGTTTGCATTAAAATTTACATCCACTTCCGTAGCTCCTAAAACAGCAACATCCACAATCGATGCAAAATTTCCTTTTCCGTGAAAATTATAGCTTGTAAAAGGGCTGGTGTTAACATGGTTGGGATTTTCTCTCATGCTTCTTACGCCCTCAAGATCGAAAGTTTGTCCGTCAAGAATGTAATCAGTTAATCCTTCCTCTAAAAGCTGGACAAGATATTTTGTACTTCCTCCTCTAACAAATCTTGCTTTTACACCTTTTGCTTTCATCCTTTCTTTAAGGAAAAGAACAAACGCAAGATTAGTTCCGCCGGAACCGGCTTGAAATGAAAATCCGTTTTTCATTATCCCGGCCTCGTCTATAAATTGTGCAACATATTCTGCAATTAAAAGTCTGTCGGGAGATTTTGTAATTTCCGTTGTACCGGAAACAATTTTAGATGAATCGCCAAGTGAATCAACTTTAACAACGTAATCAACATTATTACCTTGAATCTGCCATGGCACGCAGGGGAATGGAACAAGATTATCCGTAACAACTATAACCTTATCGGCATACTCGGAATCCGCAAGAGCAAACCCGATTAAGCCGGAAGCAGACTTGCCGGTAACCCCGTTAGCATTCCCGAAGGGATCGGCGGTAGGAGCGGCAATCACTGCTATGTCTATATGAACTTCGCCGTCCTGAACGGCCTGGTATCTTCCGCCGTGAGATCTTAAGACACCTATTCCTTTCATTTTGCCTTGTGTGGTAAACCTGCCGAGCGGCCCGTTCATGCTCCCTTCAATATGATGAATAGTTCCGTCATCAAGATATTTAATTAAATGTTCGTGTACCGGGAATGAAGCGCTGGGAAACCAACGGATATTTTTTATTCCCATAGAATGTATTGTATCGAACAAAATATTTGTAAGTACATCGCCGTTTCTAAGATGATGGTGGGTGGAAATTGTCATCCCGTTTTTAATGCCGGCTTTCTTCAAAGCTTCTTTTAAACTCTTAACTATTTTATATCCGTCGGACGGATAATCTATACAAGTATTAATATTAGGCTTTGCTTTATGACCGGAAGGCCGGTATTTATTTACGCCTTTAAATGGAATTTGTTTTTGTCCGTTTACCATTATTGGTACTAATCTACCTGCTGCATTTTTAACTAATTTCATTTTTATTATTCTACTTTCCAATTTTCATCTAATAAATTGTTCAAAATAGCTAAGTGGATTACACGGTGAGCCCTTTTAACAATAGGGGCATCAATCATTTTACTTCCCAGTGAAACAACTCCAAGCCCTTTCTTTTCAGCTTCTTCAAATGCAAGAACAATTTTTTTCGCTTTGTCAATTTCATCTTTGCCGGGTGCAAAACCTTCATGCACAACTTGAACTTGTCTGGGATGAATGCAGCCTTTTCCTTCAAAGCCAAGCGACTTAGCTTCAAGAATGCTTTGTCTTAATCCTTCCATATCGCTTACATCGGAAAACACAGTATCTATTGCCTGAATGCCGGCAGCCTTTGCAGCATTTACTATCATAGATCTGGCAAAGAAACTTTCCCTGCCGTCAAGAGTACGCTGTGTGCCAATATCTGCAGTATAATCTTCAAGCCCGATTGTAATCGCACAGTTATTCTTTGATGCGGATGCAATTTCGTATGCCTTAATTATTCCTAGCCCGCTCTCTATTATCGGCATAAAATAAATATCGTTTTTAATTTTGTATTCTTTTTTCAGAAGATTAACTTCGTTCTCAACATCAATAACCTGCTGCGCAGATTCGCATTTGGGAATTAATATTACATGCACATTATGAGGAACAATAAATTTTAAATCCGCTAATCCGTTCGGAAGTTGATTAATTCTGACCATTCTTTCGGAACCGTAAAAATCAATACTTCGCAATGCATTTCTTGCAATTAACCGTGCGGAAGATTTTTCCGAAAGGGAAACGCTGTCCTCAAGGTCCAAAATAATACCATCCGGTTTATGAAGTCCGGCATTAAGAAAAAATTTCGGTTCATTCCCCGGAAGATAAAGTCTGCTTCTTCTTAATCTGTCTTTAGTAGTTCCGTAATGATTCTTTTTGTTAAACGGTAAAAGAAATTCTTTTTGATTATCCGTGAATAACCGGTTAACTGCCAACTCAAATCGTGCAGCTAAAACAAAAGGAAGTGCGCCGTTGTCTTCTACCAAAATATTCGCGTTTTTAATGCCGAAGAACCGGCACATTTCGTTAAGCTGTTTTTTTATTAAACTGCCGTACATTGATGCTACTTTGCTTTTAATATTAAGCTTTATTCCGCCTCTTTGTATTAATTCTATCTCTATATAACAATCGGAACGGACTTTTTCTCCACGTTTGCCTGCGGATGATTTTTGTAATGATTCATTCATTTAATTATAATTCTAATTTTTAAGTTACTCTTTAATTATTTAATTAGTTTGAATGTTGTGGCAAATGAAGTGATTGAATATTCAAAGTAAATTAAACTATTAAATTATTCATAAACCCCCGAATATCCATCTTCTCACAACTAAATATCATTTCTTTTATTTCTTTCTGTTTAGCAAAAGATAATAGTCCTTCTGATAAAGCGTTAAACTTATTTTCGATATCTTCCGTTATCATCGGCTCACGAGGATCACCTTTAGGGTATTCAAGGTATTCCGAATATTCTTTCCCGTCTTTGGTTTTTATCAAAACTCTGGAAGGTTGTTTTGCCGGGAACATTTTTTCAAATTCTTCCGATGCTTCGCCTTTAATTTTATTTATTACTTCGCGGATTCTTTTATCGTTTAACTTTTCTTCAGAAAATGACTGCGTAGTAATTTTATGATCTACCAAAGCTGCGGCAATGCAATACGGTAAGGAATGATCTGCTGTTTCTCTGGATTCAGGATTATACTTTTGAGGATCGAACAATATATCACAGGCGCGGGCAATGGTTGTTACCGTAACAGAATCTATTTTATCATAATTTATATTGTTTTTGTTTACAACTTTTAATGCTGCGGTAATATGAGTATGAGTCAATGCCTCTGCAGGAAAAGCTTTCATTCCACATTCGAGAATTTTATATGTCTTTCCCAGCTTGCCGATTAATTTATCAACATCCCACTCCCATTCTCCTAAAGAATCGCGTCCGTGCATTTGTACGGGATTTAATTTTTCTTCTTTAACATCCCATCCGAAAAAGCAATCCATGAATCCTTCTTTACCTTCAAATACAGCTTCGGTTCCGGTATAACCTTTTTGTGCCATTAAAGCTGCAAAAACACCGGCCTGAACAGCCATCGGATCAACAGTATTTTTCATCATTGTAAGTTTACCTGCAGTAGGGCAGCCGATTGTGTAGTTATGGCTCCCGCTAATCCCGATTGCATTGACCATTTGATCGACACTTAATCCTAACAGTTTTCCGGCCACAATTGGCGAAACAAATTGTGTTAATGTTGCATGATGCCATTTCCTTTCACGGATTCCCGGAACTGCAAAGTCGCATAACCGCTGCTCAAATTCATAAGCAAGAACTATAGCAGTAATTACCTCTTGCATTGATGCGCTTACCATTTCGCCTGCTGCCAAAGCTGCCGGTATAAGGTCGGACGGATGTGAAGGATCTTCCTTCCAATAGATATCGTTAAAGTCCTGGGCCCGTATCATTAACGAGTTTACAAGCGATGCGTTAACTGCAGGAATTTTATCACCGAACCCGATTAATGTTGCTTCAGGTTTACCGCTTAGTTCTTTATAAATATCTCTTAATATATTAACATCTTTTGTATTGTATCCACCGAATGCACATCCGATTGAATCGTATAGAAATCTTTTAACTTCATTAATTACTTTTTCCGGTAAATCTTCATATTTAAGATTTACTGCAAATTCTGAAATTGTCCGTGAAATTGATTTATTCATAAATAAAATGTTCTATTAATTTTTGTATTATTACTTCATGTTATATAACCATTGGAATAGTGAATTGATGGGATATTAAAATTTATTTCATTATTCCAAAGTTCCAATACTCCTGAAATTGGTTTTGCGCCAGGTAACTTATTAAAAAAGTATCATTAAATATTTCTCCATCTAAAAATCATTCTAAAAATTTTTCATTAAAATAACTGCCACAAATTTCATGAATTTTCACAATCGGAATTATTCGCGTAATTAGTAAAATTCGCGGCTAACTTTACTTAAAACAAATGAGTAATCTACCAATTAAATTTTTCGCTTAACCCATTCTTCAAGTCCGCCGGCAACAATTAATTCCTGCGCTGCTTTGCCTACCGGGTCAAAGTTATAAGTTTTATTATTTACTTTTATAACTGAATTTGAAAAATCAATTTTGGCAATCAGACCGGTTTTAATTGTTAGCTTATCTTTGCCGAATTTTCTTTTTAAATCTAAAGTCAATTCAGGGCATTCGATTAATAAAAACCCGTTATTAAAAGCGTTTCGTTTATATGTTTCATTTAATGAACCTGCAATGACTAATTTAATTCCTTTATATTTTAAGGCCGTAGCAGCTTGCTCTCTTGAGCTTCCCGTACCAAAGTTAAAGCCGCCTGCAAGAATGTCTCCCTCTTTTACAATTTTAACAAATTCCGGATCATAATTCTCCATTACAACATTTGCCTGCTGTTCGGGGGTAATATCATCAACATAAGTATATTTACCGGGATAAATTCCATCTGTATTTAAATTATCCTGATGGCAAAAGATAATTTCCCCGGTAATTGTTTCCGGGAATGCCTCAATTATTTCAATTCTCTTAGAAACATTATTTGATTTTTTATTTGATCTTATATCTGCATAAATATTATCAGGACTGTATTCCCAGGCGTAATCAATTTTACCTTCAATTGCAGATGCGGCAACTACAGCAGGCGAAGCCAGGTAGGTTTGTGCATTCGGCGAACCCATTCTTCCTTTAAAATTTCTGTTTGTTGCGGAAATTCCTACTTCACCGTCTTCAAGCAGCCCCATGCCTAAACCTATGCAAGGGCCGCAGCCCGGAGGCAGCGGAACGGCACCGGCATGTATTAAAGTCTGCCAATCGCCGCGTCTTTCACTTTCTGCTTGTACTTCGAAGGAAGCTGCGGCAATATAAAACTTAACGCCATCCGCAACTTTTTTACCTCTAACTATTGAAGCAGCTTCGGCAAGATCATTAACACGACTGTTCACACAGGAAACCAAATAAGCTTTATTTATTTTTACTTGTTTGGCTTTTATATGGGAAAGAGAAGTAATTGCTTTAACGGTATTCGGACCGGAAACAGCAGGCTGAACGGACGAAAGGTCAATTATAATTTCCTTTGAATAGAAAGCATCGGCATCGGCTTTGCAAATATTCTTTTCGAGTTTCACTATCCTTTTCATATTCAATCTCGGATGTACACCCTTTCCGTCCGCATCGGACGGTACGCTCGCCAAACCGCGCTCTAAAATTTTTTCCGCTCTTTCTTTTAACCATTTTACTGCAACTTCATCAACCGGAAAAACTCCTGCAAGAGCGCCCCATTCGGTAGTCATGTTTGCAATTGTTAAGCGATTATCAATTGAAATATTTTTAACACCTTCGCCTGAAAATTCGATTGCATGGTTTAGTACTTCATCGTTGTTAAAATAACCGCACAAAGATATTATTAAATCCTTGCCGGTAACACCCTGTCTTAATTTACCTTTTAATTCTACTTTTACAATTGGAGGAACTTTCCACCATGTTCTTCCTGTTGCCCAAATAGCGGCGGCATCTGTCCGGACAATTGGAGTTCCAAGGCAGCCTAATCCTCCGTACATATTTGAGTGGCTATCTGAAGCTACGGACATAATTCCGGGAAATGCATAACCTTCTTCACACATAATTTGATGTCCTATGCCTCTACCAGCCGGATAAAAATCCGCGCCCATTGCTCTGGCAAATTCTTTTATCCGTTCATACTTTTCCAGGTTCTTTTCACTTTTGTCCTGAACATTATGATCAAGTGCTATAACAACCTGTCGTTGATATGCTAATTTTGAGACTCCAATACTTTTAAATTTGGGAATTACCGCACCGGTGTTATCATGAGTCATTACGTACGCCGGTTTTACGGATAAATAATCGCCGCTGTGTACTTCATGATTTTTGTCAAGGTCAACAGCGAATTTTTGTGCTATCTTTTCGATAAGTGTTTGTGGCATTGCAATTCTTAGTTATATTGTTAAATTGTTCAAGTATTCTTTTGTGAAATTGTTATATTGTTTTATTGTTAATCATGTAATGTATTCAGAGTATAGTTAATTAAATGATGGATTGCTTTTTGCAGTTTTTGAAGTTCTGAAAAAATGTGATCATATTCTTCTTGCTTTAATAAGTTTCTTCTTTTAGCCTTTTCATTATAATCTAAAGATTCAAATAAAGAATCATAACTTATCCTATAAAATCTAATTTTATTTTTTTTTGAATAACGGCCGAATTCTTCAGCTATATTTGTTGAAATTGAATCGGCAGCATCTACTAGTTGTTTGCCAAAAGTAATCTTAAGAAAGTATTCCCACTTAACAACAACATCCCAAATATAATTACTCAAATTGAAAGAAATTATGTAAGACTCAATATCATTAAGCTTAAGATATTTTATCTTTTCCATTTGAATTGTCTCCTTTTATTTGAGTGCCATAAGAATAAAATAGCAATAAAACAATATAGTTTCATAATTGAAACGGATCGAAGCTTACAAAATCTGCATGGTGAACAATGATTGATTCTACCGTGCGTTTACCGAAATCTCCTTCTTTGGAATGAGTAGCAATTATATGCTGAACTTCCGCCGGCAAATTAAACCTGTCTGCTATTGCCAACCCGCTGAAAGGATGCCTGACTAACTTACCTGCTTCACTTGTAGTTAGTCTATTATCTTTTATTTCATACTCAAGTAACTTGCCTACATCAATTAAAATTGCCCCGGCAATAAGAATATCAAGGTTTATTTTAATTTCATCACCGAAGTTTTTCATCATAATTTTTGCCATATCAACGGCAAGATGTACTGTGGTTCTTTTGTGGGTCATAAAAGAAATTTTACAGTCTTTTAGTAGAAGGGAAAAAGGGATAACCTTTAAATCATCTGCTGTTAATGCGCTGTTTTCCACTGCGTAGATCCAGCAGTTTAAAACTTTTTCTTTCAGCTCCTCGTTTTTAATCCAGTTTATTTCCGGCCATATTTCTAATATTTTATCTTTCATATAATTAATTCCTATTGCTTAATTGCTATACTGTTAAATTGTTTTAAACCAAACCAAAAAGGAAAAATATAAGAATATCATCGTAAAACAATAAAGCAATTTAAAAATTAAGCCGTTAAACAGCCTGTTTGCATCGGGCCAGCCAGTTAACCAATATTTTTAATTATTTCGTCGGTCATTTGCTGTGTAGAGCAGGCGCCTTTTTCAAAAACATCCGGGCCGCCTTTTAATTTCATCATATCGTAAGTTTTAACCTTACCCTCTTCAACTACTTTTGCAATTGCCTGCCTTATTTTAGCTGCACGTTCGTTTTCGCCTAAATGATCAAGCAACATGCAGGCGGTTAAAATCAATGCAATAGGGTTTACAATTGACGGATTTAATTCCTGGTATTTTGGTGCGGAACCGTGCGTAGGTTCAAAAACTGCTACGCCCTTTCCAATGTTTGCACTGCAGGCAAAACCAAGGCCGCCTATTAAACCTGCGAAGCCGTCGCTTATAATGTCTCCGAACATATTTTCCGCAACTATAACACCGTATATCTCGGGATTTTTTGTTAGCCACATCATTTGTGCATCTATATTTGTATCCCAAAGCTGAATACCCGGATATTCCGATGCTATTATTTTTGCTTCTTTAAGCATCATGCCGGAAGTTTCTCTTAATACATTAGGTTTTTCACAAATGGTTACGTTTGTATATCCAAAGTTTTCAGCATATTCAAAAGCTTCTTTAATAATTCTTCTGCAAGCATTACGCGACATAATTCTTGTAGAAACAGCAAGGTCTTCTCCCGCAACATCTTTAAATGCCTTCATCTTAGGATGAGTTTCCAGTGCCTCTCTAACTTGTTTGGGAGGGTTTGTCCATTCTACTCCCGAATATAATCCTTCCGTATTCTGACGGAATATTACGGTATTGATCAAAGGTTCTTCAAACCCGTCTTTTGCACGGCGAATAAAATTTAACGGATTTCCCTTAAATGAATTGCACGGCCTAATGCACAGATCGAGATTAAAGTGCTGCCTTAATCCTACGATTGGACTAAAATAAACATAACCTTTATCCTGAAGTGCAGGCTTTAACTCTTTTGCTGCTGCATCCTTTGGCTTGCTGGTTATTGCGCCAAACAAACCGATTTTGTGTTCTTCCAGAAGTTTTATAGTTCTTTGCGGTAATGCACTTCCTTCCTTACACCAAAATTCCCATCCAATATCAGCATGAACATATTCGGCTTGAAATCCGGAAGCATTCAATACTCTAACAGCCTCGGGCAGAACAACTTTGCCAATGCCGTCTCCCGGCATGGTTACTATGGTTTTCATGATTGGAATCCCCAAAATGATTTTTATAAAAACTACTTATCAAACTTAAATAATATATAATATTCAAGCAAGAAGGTAATAACAAACCTTGTTTGCAACAAACCTTGTTTTTTTCTTTTAAGGAAATTTGAAAAGAAGATAAATTAAAGATTTTACTTAATTTAGGATTAAAATATTCGATTATATATTATAGGCAAAAATATTTTAATTGAGGTTGATCAACTTTTAATTTTTAATTGCAAATGCAAAATAACTTAGCTATATTCATAAATATTAACTTATACTAAAGAGAATAAATTTTGAGCGGCAAAAAAGAACCTGATATTCTTTTAAATTTCAAAGAAGAATATGAAAAGTTAAAACAATTGATAAACATTTCTTTACAGGGTAAAAACAGCGGGAATAAATTAAACCAACTTACGGAAAAATTTGAGGAACTTCTTTCAGGTATTTCTCAAGCTTACGATGATTTCAAATTTATCTCTCAGGTTTCATTGGATACGATATTCAGAATTTCCAAAACCGGTAAAATTATTTTTATAAGCGATTCGTGTAAAGATATTTTCGGCTATAATAAAGATGAAGTGCTTGGCCAGTCTGTAATGAAGTTTGTTCCCAAAACGGAAATAAGGAACATATTCGATATACTCGCCAGGCTGTTCAAAGAAAAGAACATAAGCAATGCATATTCAAAAGTTGTACATAAAAACGGTTCGGTAATACCGGTTGAGCTTAATGCCGTATTAATTAAAACAGATAAAGGTTATTTCGGGCAGGGAACACTGCACAATATTCAATCCAGGCTTAAGTCGGAAGAGAAACTGCGTTCCTCCGAAAATACATTTAGGGCAGTATGGGAAAAATCTCCTGCCGGTATGCGGCTGACAGATAGAAACGGCAGTATTGTTATGTGTAACCAGGCTTATACAAATCTTGTAGAATTAAAAAAAACTCAAATTGTAGGTAAGCCGTTTTCCGTAGTTTACGAAAAAAATTACGGCAGCAAATCACTCCGTTCATATAGAATAAAATTTTTTAAAGACGGTTTCCAATCAAAAGAAGAAAAAATTGTACCGTTGTGGAATCACAAATTAGTTCACCTTGAAATTTCAAATTCCAAAATTGAGAGTATAGACGGCAGGAAATTATTATTATCTATCTTTAAAGACATAACCGAACAGAAGGAAACCGAAACCTTATTAAAGAAGAAAGACAAACTTCTTCAGGGAATAGCAGAGGCTACCCGTGCCTTAATTTCCAACGGCAATACGGAAGATTCATTTTACAATGCATTAAAACTACTTGGTAAATTTGCCGATATTAACAGAGTTTATATCTTTGAACATAAGGAAGTTAAAGAAACGGGGGAAATGTATGTCAGTCTTTTATATGAGTGGGCTTCCGAAATTACGGAAGCGCAAATATTGAATCCGGCGCTGCAAAAATTATCTTATTCAAGATTCGAATCTTTAAATTTTTATGAAAGCTTTTCCATGGGGAAATCCTTAAAGTTTCTTATTAAAGATTTGCCGCCGGACGAACAAAGAATTTTTATAGACATAAATATAAAATCGATAATCCTTGTTCCTATAATGATTGATGGAAAATACTGGGGCTTTATTGGGTTCGACGAATGTAAGTCAGACAGAATATGGACTGAAAATGAGGAAGCATTATTAATTTCAATGGCTTCTTCAATAGGCTCCGTAATTAAACGAAATATTATGCAGAAAGAGCTTATTGAAAAGAACAAGGAATTGGATAAGGCAGTTATAGAAGCTAAAGCTGCTGCAAAAGCAAAGAGTGAATTCCTTGCGCTTATGAGCCACGAAATTAGAACTCCAATGAACGGCGTTATAGGTATGACGGGGCTTCTGCTGGATACCGCTTTAACCAATGAGCAGAAAGAATATGTAGAAACAATTAGGCTAAGTGGAGATCAACTTCTTGTAATTATAAACGACATTCTGGATTTCTCCAAAATCGAATCCGAACGGCTTGAACTTGAAACACAGCCGTTTGATTTAAGAGACTGCATAGAAGACTCACTGGATCTTCTTGCTTCCAAAGCCAGCGAAAAAGGGCTGGACCTTGCATACCTTATCGAATCCAACACTCCGCAAACAATTAACGGCGATGTTACAAGGCTGCGGCAAATTTTAACAAACCTGTTAAACAACGCAATTAAATTTACGGAACAAGGCGAAGTATTTATTGCAGTGTCTGCCAATCAATTGGAAGATAATAAATATGAAATTTTATTTGAAGTTAGGGACTCCGGCATTGGTATTCCGCAAAATAGGATGGATAGATTATTTAAAGCTTTCAGCCAGGTAGATGCTTCTACAACCAGAACGCACGGCGGTACGGGTCTTGGGCTTGTAATTAGTAAAAATTTGGCTGAGCTTATGGGCGGAAGAATGTGGGTAGAAAGCGAAGTGGGAGAAGGTTCTTCATTTTATTTTACTATTACTGCAGAATCCGCACCTTCAAAGTCCAAAGTATTTTTTAAAGGGCAAACACGGCTGCTAAAAGATAAGAAAGTTTTAATTGTAGATGATAACAGTACCAACAGAAAAATATTAAAAGTTCAGGTTGAAAATTGGGGTATGCATCCGGTTGTTGTTGAATCTCCTTATGATGTTATTAAATTAATTGAAAACAAAAGTGTATTTGATATAGCGGTGTTTGATTACCAAATGCCGGTAATGGACGGACTAACATTAACTTCGGAAATAAGAAAGTTTGAGGCCGGGAAAGATATTCCGGTTTTAATTTTAACATCCATTGGTACTAAAGATAGTTTAAAAGAATATAAAGATTTAAATATTGCTGCTTTCATTTATAAGCCGGTTAAACACGGGCAGCTATACGAAGTACTTGCTAATATTTTATCCGGGAAGGGTAAAGTTGCCGTTGATAAAGATGAACATAAGTATAACCTGGACAGCAGTCTAGGACATAAGTTTCCTTTAAAAATTCTTCTTGCCGAAGATAACGTTGTTAACCAAAAAGTAGCCCTAAAAATATTAAATAAGTTCGGCTTTAGAGCGGATGTTGCGGCAAACGGATTTGAAGTTATAAACACCATGAAGAAAATAAATTATGATTTGATTTTTATGGATATACTTATGCCGGAAATGGACGGCTACGAAGCAACGGAAATTATTCGCAATAAATTCAAAGATTTTATTCAGCCGAAAATTATTGCAATGACTGCCAATGCTATGCAGGGCGACAAAGAAAAATGCCTTGAGGCGGGTATGGATGATTATATAAGCAAGCCCATTAGAGTTGAAGAAATCCAGGAAAAAATTAAACGATGGGCAGAGATTATTTATAACGAAAAAAACAAGAGTCTGGAAAAAACCGAAGCAATAAGGTCAAAACCAAAATTAATTGATGAAGCAAAAGTTGCAATGGCACTAATGCAGGATATTCAGTCCGAGGAAGATTTAGCTTTCTTTATTGAATTGATAGATATATATATAAACGATTTTCCCAAAGCTATTCAGAACATAAAAGACAGCATTAAAATCAAAGATATAAAACAGCTTAAATTTTTTGCCCACAAACTTAAAGGCAGCAGCGTAACTCTAGGTGTTGATGTAATTGCCAAAATTTGTATTAAACTGGAAGAAGAAGTTAAAGAAAATAATTTGAACGGTAATACCTTTATGATTGTTGAAAACCTTATAAGCAATTATGAAGAGATAATTAGAGAACTGGAGCAGCTAAAGGAAAAATATACCCATATTGCATATCAATAAACCTCAATTTTATAGCTTATTTTTTTTATATTATAGAAGTAATATCCGTTTAATTGTATTTTATTTTTATGAATGAAAAACCCCCTTATAAACGAGCACCGTTTAACAGGACTATTTCCATAGCCGAAAGTGAAATAGAACTTTATAAACGGAGTTTATTAAAAGCCGGCGGAAATTTATCTGAAGAGGAAATTGCCGGTAAAATAATTCACGGTAATTTGTTTAACATACTGGATTTTCTGCCGGATAATTTTATCGACCTGCTTTTTGTTGATCCGCCTTATAATTTATCTAAAAAATTTAATCAAGCTTCATTTAAGGAGATGGATTCCGAATTATACCGGGAATGGATAGAATCCTGGTTAAGCAAAATGGTAAGGATGTTAAAACCTAAAGCATCAATTTATATTTGCGGCGATTGGAAATCTTCTTCATCAATTTATAATGCAGGGAAGAAATTCTTTAAAGTACAAAACAGAATTACATGGGAAAGAGAAAAAGGAAGAGGTGCAAAAACTAACTGGAAAAATTGCTCGGAAGATATATGGTTTTTTACTAAATCAAAAGATTATACTTTTAACATTGATGAAGTTAAAATGAAGAGGAAGGTTCTTGCTCCTTACCGCTCCGGCGAAGGAAAGCCCAAAGACTGGCAAAACGAAGGAGATGAAAATTATAGGATAACACATCCTTCAAATATGTGGACGGACATTACCGTACCGTTCTGGTCTATGCCTGAGAATACCGAGCACCCGACGCAAAAGCCTGAAAAGCTTTTAGCAAAAATAATTTTAGCAAGTTCAAACAAAGGAGATTTAATTTTCGACCCCTTTATTGGTTCCGGTACAACTTTGGTAACCGCAAAAAAACTCTGCAGAAAATTCTGCGGAATTGAAATAGATGAATTATATTGCTGTTATGCTCAAAAAAGACTTTACATGGCAGAAAATGACAAATCCATACAAGGATTTGACGGTAAAGTATTTTGGGAAAGGAATACATTAAGCCAACAGAAAAGGAATATAAAGAGATAAATTAAACCTGGTTTTTTTTGATTAATAGTTTTTAGTAAAACTTTTTTATTAATTATGCTATGAAAAAAACAATTTTTATTTTTTGGATAGTTTTATTTTACTTTATTGGTCTTGTTAAAGCCCAGCAAAAGGTAATAAAATTATGGCCGAATAAAATTCCCGGTGCAATAGAAAACAGTAGCTACAAAGAAGTTGATCTGAGTAACGTTAGTGGAATATACCGGATTAGTAAAGTAACCGACCCGACTCTTACGGTTTTTAATCCTTCCAAAGATAAAGTAAACGGTACTGCAATTATTATTTGTCCCGGCGGCGGATATGCTCACCTTGCATTTACTAAGGAAGGTGTTGATGTTGCAAAATGGCTGAACTCTTTGGGAGTAACAGCGTTTGTTTTAAAATACCGTTTGCCAAGCAGCAAAATAATGAAGGATAAGAGTATTGGCCCTTTGCAGGATGCACAGCGGGCTATTAGAATAGTTAGAAGCAATGCAAAGCAATGGAACTTAAATCCTAATAAGATTGGGATTATGGGCTTTTCTGCGGGCGGGCACCTGGCTGCTTCATTAAGTACATTATATAACCAAAAAGTCTATAACTCGAATACCGTAAGTGCCAGGCCGGATTTTTCCGTTCTTCTTTATCCTGTTATTTCTATGGAAGCAAAAATAACGCATGAGGGATCAAGAATAAATTTGTTAGGTAAGCATCCCACTAAAGCAGAAGTTGATCATTTTTCACCGGAACTTCAGGTAAATAAAAATACTCCTCCGGCTTTTCTTGTACAGGCGGAGAACGATCATACCGTTCCGGTTCAAAATAGTATTGATTATTTTATTGCGCTAAAAAAATATAACATACCTGCAGAACTTCATATTTTTCAAAAAGGCGGGCACGGCTTTGGGCTTGCTAAAAAAGGCGGTACGGAATCTTACTGGCCTAAGCTTTGTGAAAATTGGATGAAGCAGATGGGACTTCTTTAAAAAGTAATTCATTACAAATAGTTAAGGACTCAATGTGGATTTATATACTCTAAAAAATTCAGGCGGAGCGAAAGTAAGTATAACTAATTACGGTGCAATTGTTCAATCTCTTTTTATGCCGGACAGGAACGGTAAATACGATGATATAGTTTTGGGATATGATACAATTGATCAATACGAAAAAAGAAATCCTTTCTTCGGAGCGATTGTCGGGCGGTACGGTAACAGAATTAAGCAAGGCAAATTTAAACTTGACGGAAATACTTATCAAATTACTATTAATGATAATGCGAATAGTCTTCACGGAGGAATTAAGGGATTCGATAAAAATATATGGAATGCCGAAGAAATAAAAAGTGAAATAGGACCGGCTTTAAAATTAACCCTTTTCAGCCCGGATGGAGACCAGGGCTTTCCCGGTAATTTAACTCTAACGGTAATTTATACCTTAACTAACGATAATGAATTAAGAATTGATTATAATGCAGTTTCGGATAAAACGACCATTATAAACCTTACTCACCATTCGTATTTTAATCTTTCCGGAAATCCGGGAAATTCAATTTTAAATAATTTATTAATGATTAATGCGGATAAATATACACCAATTGATGAAGTGTCTATTCCTACAGGTGAATTAAGGGACGTTGCTAATTCGCCAATGGATTTTAGAGAACCAATTCCGGTTGGATTAAATATTACAAAAGATGATGAACAATTGAAAAACGGCAAAGGTTATGATCATAACTTTATTTTAAATAATTTTAATGGTGAAGTTAGAAAAGCTGCAAGTCTGTATGATCCTTCCGGCGGAAGATTTATGGAAGTATTTACCGACCAGCCGGGTATTCAATTTTATTCAGGAAATTTTCTTGACGGAACAATAACAGGTAAACATGGTATTGCATACAAATATAGATGTGCATTATGCCTGGAAGCCCAGAACTTTCCCGATTCTCCTAATAAAGTTAATTTTCCTTCGGCAGTGTTACAACCGGGCCAGGTTTATAAACAGGTTACCATTTATAAATTTTCAACTAAATAGGGTTAATTAAAAAATTTCATTTATTCCAATTTAGCGGAGTCTTCTAATATGAAGAATAATAATTATCATTTTAGCAGATTACTTTTATTACCTTTTTTTATTGCTTTCTTTTTGATCGCTAATATCTTTCCTCAAGCAAGTCATAATAAAAAAATTGATCCGGATAAGGAAACACCAAGGAAAAAGTATTTACTGGATTACGGTTGGAAATTTCATCTTGGAGATGCTGCTTCTCCCAAGAACGATTTTGGATTCGGATTAAATGAATTATTTGCTAAGGCTGGTGAATCTAGCGGACCTGCCGTACCGGGATTTAACGACAGCACCTGGCGAACAGTAAATCTTCCGCATGATTGGGCGGTTGAATTAAATTTTGTTCATGTGAAAAGTAATATGTTAATGAGCCACGGATATAAACCGCTAGGCAGGCAATTTCCTAAAACATCAATTGGCTGGTACCGAAAAACATTTAGCATTCCGAATTCAAGCACAGACAAAAGGTATATGTTAAAATTCGATGGTGTATTCCGCGACTGTATGGTTTGGCTTAACGGATATTTTCTTGGCAAACACATGAGCGGTTACAGCCAATTTACTTATGATGTTACCGACTACGTTAATGCAGGAAAGAAAAACGTATTGGTGGTGAGAGTAAATGCAACTGAAGCTGAAGGGTGGTTTTATGAAGGCGCCGGCATATATAGGCATGTTTGGATGCTGGAGTACTCGCCTTTACATATACCGCTTTATGGTACTTATATTACAACGAATGTATCCGGAGAAAGTAAGGCGGTGATAAATATTCAAACAAAAATTTTTAATCAAAGTTATCTAAAAAAATCTTGCATATTATATTCTATAATTGAAGACAGAAACGGTAATGAAATCGGCAGTACCGAATCATCTTTACTGGATTTAAATACATTTGAAAAGAAAACCGTCCGTCAAAAAATTAAATTGAAAAATCCGCATTTATGGTCTCTTAACGATCCGTATCTTTACAGAGTTGTTCAACTAGTTAAATCCGGTAATAAATTTGTAGATAGAAGAGAAACTAAAATAGGAATTCGGACAATTCATTTTGATAAAGACAAAGGTTTTTTTCTTAACGGTAAACGAGTTGAACTTAAAGGAACATGCAACCACCAGGACCACGCCGGAGTCGGTTCTGCTCTGCCGGATGGTCTTCAGTATTTTAGAATAAGAAGATTAAAAGCTTTTGGCTGCAATGCCTACAGGACAAGCCATAACCCGCCAACTCCTGAATTGTTAGATGCATGCGACAGCCTTGGTATGCTTGTTATGGATGAGAACCGTTATATGGGAGATACAAAAGAAATTATCTCTCAATTCAAAACTCTTATACTTCGCGATAGAAATCATCCTTCGGTAATTGTATGGTCTCTTGGAAATGAGGAAAATCAAATTCAAAATAACAATACGGGAAAGCATATAGCTGAAACATTTATAAGGATACAAAAAAAATTAGATCCTTCCAGGCTTTGTACTTATGCAGCCAACAACGGAGGAACTTTTAAAGGAATAAACAGCATAATACCGGTAAGAGGGTTTAATTATTATTTGGATGCTATCGATAAATATAGAAAAGAGCACCCTAACCAAATACTTTTGGGAAGCGAACAGGCAAGTACTGTTTGCACTCGCGGCATTTATGCAAACGACACAGTAAAAGGTTATGTAAGCGATTATGATTTAAATAAACCATCCTGGGGTGCAACTGCCGAACAATGGTGGAAATTTTTTGATGCAAGAAAATGGCTTACTGGAGGATTTGTTTGGACAGGATTTGATTACCGGGGCGAACCCACTCCATATAAATGGCCATGTATAAATTCTCACTTCGGAATAATGGACGTATGTGGTTTTCCTAAAAATATTTTTTATTATTATAAAGCATGGTGGACTAATAAAAATGTGCTTCACATATTTCCCCATTGGAATTGGAAGGGTAAAGAAGGACAGCCTATTGATGTTTGGTGTTACAGCAACTGCGATAGTGTAGAATTATTCTTAAACGGTAAAAGCCTGGGTACTAAAATAATGAAACACGATTCACATCTTGCATGGAAGGTAAATTATGAACAAGGCACATTGGAAGCCAGAGGATGGAAGCAGGGAAAAATTCTAAACACAAAAGTTGAGACTACGGGAGATCCCGTTGCAATTAAATTAACACCGGACCGCTCAACAATTAAAGCCGACGGCGAGGATGTTTCTATTGTTACGGTTACTGTTATCGATTCAAAAGGAAGAGAAGTACCGATAGCGGACAATCTTATTCATTTTGACTTAAAAGGCAGCGGTAACATTATTGGAGTTGGAAACGGCAATCCGAGCTGTCATGAAAAAGATAAATACCTAAATGGAAATTATCAAAGAAAATTATTCAGTGGGAAATGTGAAGTAATAATTCTTTCAGATCGTCATCCGGGAAAAATTATATTGAAAGCCACCGGAGAAAATTTGAAATCAGGTATGGTTAACATTAATTCAATAAAAAGTAAATTAATTCCAATAATTTAGCAAATTATTAAGATGCATATTGCTTGAAATAAAGAAATATATTAATTTTGATGCTCAAAATTTGCTGGCGTAGCTCAGCTGGTAGAGCAGCTGATTTGTAATCAGCCGGTCATTGGTTCGAATCCGATCGCCAGCTCTG
>JBJKSH010000066.1:0-10076 GCA_046704255.1 Ignavibacteriaceae bacterium
ATCGTTTTAATATTCCATTTCCCAAATAATGTTTATATAATTCTCAGCGTCTTTATTTTAATAAAATTAATTTCTTCATGGAAGAATAACTTCCGGCTTTTAATTTATATATATACACACCGCTTGCCAATCTTCCTGCATCCCATCTATATTTATATTTACCTGCAGGCAAGTTTTCATTTATAAGCAAGGCAACTTCCCTGCCGAGAATATCATAAATTTTTAACGTCACCATTTCATTTACCGGGATTACAAATTCGAAATTTGTCGACGGATTAAACGGATTGGGATAGTTTTGTTCCAGTTTAAATGCCCTTATTACTCCGGCTTGATCATTCGGACGTTCAACAGAAGTTATCCTGGAATTGTTATCGGGAGAAATAGTCCCTCCTTTTGAAATAATATAATCCAGCACTGCTTGAAACTCCGTTGAATCATTGTATGTGTAAAGATTACTAATCTGAATTCCGAATAAATTTTGTAAAGCATAAGCAAGATACTCGTTTGTTGTTACGGTATATACGGCACTTGAGACAGGACCAAGCGGAACATTATTAACAGCAGCTTCAGTTAGTTGAAGACCCGAACCCGTATTTATATATCCAAACTTCATTCCCGAAACCTGAGGGAAAAACTCGTCATCCGAAACTGTTTGTGAGAGGCACATCTGCAATGCGGTCCAAAGATCAGGACTTGTAATATTAAATTTTACCAGACGGTATCCTAAGGTATTAACTTCGTTAAACCCATAGCCGATCATCCTAAACACATCTGCCGCTACAATAGGACCTTTGTATAATGGCTGGGATATTGCACCGCCGACTGTTATTGCTATATCAGTTCCGGTTTTCGCCTTAAAAGCATCCGTAATTAGATTGCCTGCTGCTGTTGAATAAAATCCGTTTGTATTTGATTCCTCCTCAAATGTGTTCTCTGCATACCCAACTTGTTGAGAATACATTTCTCCATAAGCTGCTTCTATACCGTTAATAAGTTCGGTAACATTAGCAGCAACTTCCGGTTCTTCGGGAATATTTTGATCCAGATGGATTAGCTCATAGGAAAGCAAACTAACTTTACCAGTATCGATTACAAATTTTAATTTACCAATATTATAATAAAAAGCCCCGGCTTGGACAATATAAGTTAATTCCCCGGACGGATTCTTAATTTCAACCGGCTTCTCTGTTGTTAAATGATCATGAGCGCTAACTATTAAATTTATGCCTGGAACTGTTGCAGCAATTTGCTGATCATAATTCTTACCCAAATGCGATAATAAAATTATAATATTACACTTATTGACAGTTAATTCTTTAAGCGAATTAGTTATGCATGCTTCTATATTTGTATCAATTACGGCCGGAGAAGGCTGTGACAATAAATTGGCAGACGGAGTTGTCAAACCAAAAATTCCTACTTTAACGTTCCCAAAGTTTTTTATAGTGAACGGTTTAACGTACTTTTTTAAGGCTTGAACTTCAGGTGCATCAAGAATTGTATTTGATGATATTACGTCAAAGCCGCCGTTTGATATTGAAGAATCAAAAGCCATTTGAAGAACCCCGGGACCGAGATCAAATTCGTGATTTCCCAAAACCATTGCATCGAAGCCGAGGGCATTCATTATTTTAAATTCTGCTATACCGAAATATTTATTAAAAAATAAATCACCAATAAAAACATCGCCGCCGTGAAGTGTAAGAACTTTTCGATCCGATTTCTTTGTTAGTCCAATTACTGTTGCAGCACGGGCAATTCCTCCGTTAGTACCTTTTAAATCTTCGCTTCTCGGACCGCCGGGTGCAAGCATTGAATGAGTATCGTTTAAATGAAGAATTGTTAATGTATCAAGCATCTTTGCTTGTCTTATTTCCACAGTGATTGGGCTGCCAATAGCTCCAGGTGCCGTAATGGTGACAGTACCTGTTCTTGCTGAATGCTTATTGCCTTCATAAATAATTTTTATTGTATCATTGTTAACACCTTCAGCACCGGATATAATTGTTATCCATTGGTTATTAGATACGGCAGTCCAAATCATTGTCTCGCCGGTTAAATTATTAACTATAAATGATGCACTGCCTGAATCTTCAGGGACGTTTATAAAATCAGGCAGGACAGAAAGTTTTGGAATAGGGACAAAGTTTGCAGTTAATGTTAAGTTTTTGCTTACAATAAATTTATATTCCGAATCGGTAGAAACAGTAATACTGTCTTCAGTCCAGTTTTTAAAATTCCATCCCGAATTTGGTATAGCTGTAACTGTTATACTTTTACCGTAATCATATTTCGCCGAACCTTTTACGGTTCCACCGGAATCCGGGCTGCTTATCAATATTATATTATATTGTGCAGCAGCCTGCCTGACTTCAAATACCTGCGGGTTATTTGAAGCATTCGGTGCATTTACCTGAATTTTACCTTTCCGTGCTTCGGTAAGATTTTGGGCAAATTTAAAATTAATTGTGCCGTCATTAGTCCCCGTATCGGGTCCTGTAATTGTTACCCAGTAGGAATTTGACGCAGCACTCCACGGCATAACATTACCCGTAGAATTCAAAACTTGAAAAGAACCACTCCCTGAATCTGCCGAAACCTCGACGTAAGCCGAATCGAATGAAATCTTAGGAACTATCTCGAAATTCGCAGTCAAAGCCTTATCATCAAGGATAGTAAACTTATATGGATTATCTGAAGAAACAACAGAGTCACCTTCACTCCAATTTACAAATTTATAATTTTCATTTGGAACAGCAGTTAAAGTTACTGTGCTGCCATGGCTGTATGTATGGGCGCCGCTTATATTTCCGCTTCCGATAGGGTTAGTTTCAACTGAAACAGTATAATTTATTATTTCGGATAGAGGTTTACGCCAAACTCCGCTGCCTTCTGTACCGGCAAATAAATTTGAATTATTATATGTTAGCGAAGTGACAATCGAATTGATAAAATCTGATTCTACCTCCAGCCAACTATTACCCGAGTCGGCAGAATGAAAAATTCTTGTATATGAAGTCGCAAAAATATCATTACCTCTTACAATTAAGGCATTAATATTTTCTATGGGATAGAGATTAGTCAACTTTATCCAGCTATTTCCTTTATCTGAAGACTTCCATACTCCACTATCATAAGTTCCTACAAAAATATTTGAATTTACAATAGCTGTAGACCTAATATCTTTTGAAGATAAACCATTACTTACATCACTCCAGTTTTTACCATCATTAGAGGAAATAAAAATACCCTTAGAAGTGCCTGCATAAACATTTTCATTTTGAATTCCAAAGCAATAAACATTTGAATTATTGGGAATACCATTACTCCTATCAAACCAATTTATTCCGCCATCTGATGAGAAGTAAATTTGGCCAGAAGTACCTGCATATACTTTATTGCTATCTGTAATGACGGAAGTCATTAGTACCTGAGGGCCAACTTGTTGCCATTCTTCGCCCTTGTTAGTTGATAAATTAATACCCCGATCTGTGGCAATAAAAATTTTTGTATTTCCTATTGTAAGGTCTTTAACATCAAGAGAGTTTAGCCCAATGTTTTTTTCAATCCAAGAATTACCTTCATCGGAAGAAAAGAAAACACCATTTCCTAAAGTTCCACAAAAAATATTTTCACCTTCTGTTACTAATTTTGAAACCGATGATGCCAGAATACCATGATTAATTTGATTCCATTCCTCATTAAAAGAATCAGGCTTAGAATATATTCCGGAATAATAACAACCTGCTAAAATTTTTGAATCTTTGAAAATTATACCCCTGATATCTTTTGCCTGCAAACCATTGCTAATATTAGTCCAATTATATCCGTCTGATGATATATATAACACTTTACCTTCGCTTCCAATTCCTCCTGCCGCAATTTGGGAACCGAATGTTGAAAAAACGTGTATTTGATCTATTTCCGGACTATTTGAGAGAGTCCAATTATTTCCATTATTATCAGAAATAAATAAATTACCATCTAATGCTGCTGCAAAAATCCTATTTCCCCAAATCCCCAAAGCAGATATACCTTGTGATGTTAACCCTGTATTTACTTGAATCCATGAACTTCCATTGTCAGTAGATTTAGATATTCCACCTCCACTTGTTCCTGCGAATAAAAGTGAATCTTTTATAAGTAAAGCATTTACGTTAAGGCTTGTTAAACCGGAATCTGCAGCCGCCCAGAGTTCTCCCTGATTTGCTGAAAGATATACTCCTTGATTAGTAGCAATAAATATTTTCTGGCTATTTCCTACAATCCAATTAATTACTCCAATATTGTCAGGCAAGCCATTACTTTTAATGCTCCAGGACAAGCCACTATCGATAGACTTCAAAATTCGACCGTAAGAAGCTGCAAATAAATTTGAACTACTTACATATAATGATGTAATACCAACTTCTAGTAATCCTGTTAATTTTGACCAGCTTACACCATTATTTGAAGATCTATAAATACCTCCTCCATAGAATCCGGTAAAAATGTAATCATCGTTAACAGCTAAGCAAGTCGCTCTACCCCCTTCCGGCCCGTTTGTTTGTACCCATTGTGAGTATGTGCTACTCACAAGAAATATTGAAATCGACAGAAAAAAGAATATTGCAAAAGTATTTTTTTTCATTGCAGTTCCTCTTTTATAATTTAAATTTTTTTCAACTCTAAATTAGGGTTGGCTCGCCTTTCACTTGTCAAAACTTCTTAACCCAATTGTCAAAAAATTGTCAAAATGGTTTTGCTTTTATTTCCTATCCAAATCTTTACGTGAAATTGACATTTTTTTGACATATACATTTCCCCAAGCCTTTATTTTTCTCCCGCAGGAAAGTTAATAGAAAGGAACTGTTAGGATGAAAAATTTAAAAGATAAAGTAATTGTAATTGCCGGGGCTTCGGGAGGAATTGGTAGTGCACTCTATACGAGTCTTTTAAAATATAATTCAAATGTTATAGGAATAAGCAGAACGGTAAGCATTCATCTTAAAAATTTTGCAGAACAAAATAATTTGAAATTCAATTGGATCACTTCCGATCTAACATCCGGCGCCAGCTGGGAAGATGCATTACATATTATAAAAGAAAGATTCGGGAAAATTGATGTTCTAATTAATTGCGTAGGAATTTTAATCCCGGGTAAAATTGAAAATCTAACGATCGAACAAATAGAAAAAATAATTTCTACCAATTTTACAAGCTTTGTTTTAGGTACAAAATTGATTATCTCCATTATGAAAAGACAGGGATATGGACATGTAATTAATTTAGGCTCGCTCGGCGGAATTGTTCCAATGCCTTACGAATCCATTTACAGCGCAACCAAATTCGCATTGCGCGGGTTTACTCTGTCATTAAAAAATGAGCTTTCAGGCTCCGGCATAAAAATAAGCTTAATTTCACCCGGACCGGTACTTACTAAAATGCTTGCCGAAGAATCTTTTGATGATAATTCGACTATTGCATTCGTCAACCGTCCGCTATCTGCCGGCTTAATTGCAAAAAAAATTATCAATACGATATATCGTCCTAAAACCGAAGTTATGCTTCCGGCATTTACAAAACCAGCCTCAATTCTGATCGGTATTTTCCCCGGATTATTTGAACGTACCATACCGGTTTTAAATTTCATAGGAAAAAGAAATCGCAATAAAATTTCAGCCCAACTAGATAAATTATATAAGGAGAGTTTGTATGAAAACGGAAGTTATTAAAAACAGATTCCCACTATTCAGCACGGAATTTATTAAAGCATATACAATTACAATGCGTCCGTACTTAATGTTTGTTTCCGGTATTACGGGAATTGCCGGATTCTCATTTGGAAAAGAAACAAATCCTCTTGCCTTAATCTTATTATTTTCTGCAGCATTTCTTTCTTACGGATTCGGGCAGGCATTAACCGACTGCTTTCAAATTGATACCGACTCAATCTCATCTCCTTACCGCCCGTTAACACAAGGATTAGTCTCACAAAGTGAAATATTATCCATCAGTATTGCAGGTTTGATTTATTGCGTCCTGGTATTTTCATTTTTTAACCCGGTAAATTTTATCCTTGGGTTAATATCGGGAATCGGACTAGCAACTTATACTCCATTTAAACGTAAATGGTGGGGCGGACCTTTTTACAATGCATGGATTGTAGGAGTATTATTTGTAATAGCCTACTTATCCGTAACTGTAGGGACAAAACTTTTGCTTTCAAATAAAATTATTTTAACTCTCTCGTGTGTATTCTTCGGTTATACCAACTTTGTATTGAGCGGATATTTTAAAGACATCACCGCAGACCGTGCTACCGGTTATAAGACTCTTCCGGTCGTTTTCGGAAGAAAAGTTTCCGCAATTACCAGTGATATATTTGCATTGTTTACAATCATCTCATCATCGGCAGTTGTTTTATTAATATTGAAAAATAACTACAGCAGCTATTCAACCATTTCAGTTTTTTTATTAATCGCAGGTATTCTAACATCAATTACAGCTCAGGTTAGATTGCATTTTGTTAAAACAGACGAAGAATCCTACCGTTCTATTTCTCTTGTTGTAAATTCATATATTCTTATACTTTCAGGCGTAGCGGCGGCAAATAAACCGGGTTGGAGTATTTTATTAATAGCGTATTATCTGTGCTACATGCTTGTAATAAAAATTCGACCTGCAAAAAATCAAATATAGGAAAAGAAATGTTACTATTTATAAATCCGAAAGCATCAGGCGGAACGGCACTCAGGAAATGGGAAATTATTAAGCCGGAACTTTTAAGTAAACTTAATAACCCGGAATGTTTAAATCTGAACGGAATGGAATCTATGCATAACATTGTTAGAAATGCCTTGAATACCGGAGAGACTAATTTTATTTCTGCAGGTGGTGACGGTACATTAAATTTACTATTAAATGAAATAATAAATTCTGCTTCGTATGAACATATAAGTAAGATTAAATTAGGTGCGGTAGGAATAGGATCCAGCAACGATTTTTATAAACCATTTTGCAAAGATAAAATGATAAAGAATATTCCCTTACAAATTGATTTTGAAAATGCCGGGCCAAGAGATGTAGGCAAAATTACTTTTAATAATGATGGTATGCTAAAAACGAAATATTTTCTTATTAATTCCAGTATAGGAATTACTGCGGAAGCGAATTACTTTTTTAATAACCCCGATAAAATTCTATCTAGGTTAAAAAGAAAGAACACTTCTTCAGCAATAATTTATACTGCCTTAAATAAAATCTTAAGGTATAAAAATTTTGGTGCCGAGGTTATATCCGGTGAATCCGGGATGATAAAAACTAATATTACAAATCTCGGAATAATAAAAAATCCGAATTTTTCAGGCGACATGAGCTATGGCTACAATGCAGATTATACTAACGGTTTATTCAATATTCATCTTTGTTATGAAATGAATTTACCAGAAAGATTAGAATTATTTTATATGTTAAACAGACGCAGGTTCGAACAAATTAAAAAAACTAAATCGTGGGCTACAAATAAATTGAAATTTAATTCATCAAAATCATTTGCATTAGAATTTGACGGCGAGGTAATTACAACTAACTCGGTAGAATTTTCAGTTTTGCCAAAATTTATTAAGGTGTGTAAATGAAAAACCAAATTTCGGAAAATGTGTTTATCAATTCATTAATAAAAAATTTCCACCGCTCACCGATGCAAATAAATAAAGTTCACGAGAGTGATGCGGAAATTATTAAAATAGGTAACGGCTCAAATATTATTTTGGCCGTAACAACCGACAGTATTGCGGAAGAAATAAAATCCGGTCTCTATGATGATCCTTATTTGATTGGTTGGATGTCTGTAATGGTTAATTTAAGTGACCTGGCGGCAGTTGGAGCAAAGCCTTTAGGAATTCTTATTTCAGAAATTCTACCGCATGATTATTCACCAGGTAATACCGAATTGTTACATACAGGAATAAGCGATGCTTGTAAAAAATGCGGTACATTTGTTCTCGGCGGAGATACAAATTCCGGTGATGATCTTATTATAACGGGAACTGCAATCGGTATTCCTGAAAATAATAAACATCTTTCCCGCATCGGTTGTCGTTGTAATGACATATTATATTCTACGGGTTTCTTAGGAAGAGGGAACGGGTTTGCTGTTTCAAAATTTTTCAATCAGGGTAATCTAAAATTTGATTACTGCCCCGAAGCAAGAATTAATCAAGGCGTAATTATAAAAGATTTTGCATCCGCTTGCATGGATACAAGCGACGGAGTTGTTTCAACGTTGGATCAATTAATGCGGCTTAACAATTTAGGTTTTAAATTAGATAAAGATTGGGAAGATAAAATAGATAAAGGTTCCTTAGAATTAGCAAGAGCTTCATCTATTCCGGAATGGCTTCTGCTTGCAGGTTATCACGGGGAGTTCGAACTTCTATTTACTATACCCGAAAAATTGGAAAACAAATTTTTAATTAATGCTAAAAAGATAAATTGGCAGCCGGTTAAACTTGGAAGTGCAATTGACGAATGCAAAATAGAAATTCCTATTTACGGCAAGCTGCAGGAAATAGATAGTACAAGAATTAGAAATTTGGCTTACAAAATACAAAACGGCGTGGAGTCCTATTTAAAATCTCTTTTGTCTATTGATCAGGAGATGCAAATAAATTAAGATTTTTGTAAAACAGAATCATTTATAAAATTTTATAGCATTATGAACTCCGGCAATAACCATTTGCACGGAAATTATTGTAATAATTAATCCCATCAGTCGTGTTATTACTTTTACTATTCCTTTTTTGAAGTGCGAAAGGATTGTTTCTCCGAAAACAAAGCAGAAGTATGTTATAAAACAAATAAATGCAAATACACCGATAACAACCGATTCATGTATAACAGATGAGCCTTCACCTACAAAATTCATTGCCGTAGAGATTGTACCGGGTCCGGCAAGAATAGGAATTGCCAATGGAGAAATTGCTATATCTTCAACCGAATTATCTTTATCGTTTTCGCCTTCTGCCGGATGGTGCATTGCAGATTCTTTTCCGTGCAGTAGCTGATAACCTACAATAAAAATCAAAAGACCGCCGCCGATTTGAAATGCAGGAAGTGTAATGCCGAAAGCATCAAATATTATTCCTCCGGATACCGAAAAAACCGCAACTATTATAAAAGCAAGAACTACTGATTTGCGGGCAATTTTCTTTTGCTCGGGTTTATCTATACCTTCCACCAGACCGAGAAATATCGGCATGTTGCCGATGGGATTCATTATGGCAAAGAAGCCCATAAAGACGGTTGAAGCAAACAAGATAATTTCACTCATTATATTATACCTTTAATTTTAAGGATTAAGATATGATTGCACAAATTTAGTTAAAGTTGGAATAAATAGTGAAAGAGATTGTATACTTTAATCATAAGAAAAAATATTTTAAATAAATTGTTTAACTGCTAACCTATCGAATTTTTAAAAGCAATTAAACAATAAAGCAATTATAATTAAATTGAATCTCCATCTAAGCCGGTGTAGGTTTAAAATTATTCATAAATATTTCTGTTAATCATTGGAATACATCCAACAGATAAATTTTTCTTAATCGCCGCATTGAAATAAAAGGACTTATCAGATTAATAATTACCGCAGTAACAATAATTAAAATCTTTATGAAGGTTGTTTAAGTGCTTATTCCCGACAAAATACTTTCGATAAATTCCATCAGCCGGTAAAAAAATAATTGCGGAAATTATTGCAATAAAAATAATAAAGAGCGACTTCTGAATGATCAGGGGCGGGATAAAGCCGTTCGGCGATCCTAAAATTTTAATAACAGCATAATCTTTTAATTTAAAGAATTAAACTTAATATTTTGGCTAAAACTATCCTGCTTATAAATTTAAGCGCGATTATGCCTCAGGTATGATTTTGATGCGTACATAAAACACCCTCAATCCATGCATGCACATGAACTATTCTTTTTGATGACTTTTTATTAATAAAAATTTTCATTTCGATTTTAAAAATGAAAAGGAATAGAATTTTCATAGAAATGTAAAACAAAAGCAAATGATCGGTCAGAGTTCTAAAT
>JBJKSH010000067.1:0-58118 GCA_046704255.1 Ignavibacteriaceae bacterium
CACTATTCCAGGATAGTGTAAGAGTAGTCGGCTGATTATTAGCGCTGTTAGCCGGAGAGACAAGAGTAGGCACTGAAGGAACCGGAGGTGCTGCCGGAGCAGTTGTAAAGCTCCATGCACTTGACCAGTTGCTTTGTAATATTAGTGTCGCAGAAGCAACTCTCCAATAATATGTTGTATTGTTGGAAAGCCCGGTTAAATTATAAGATGTACCGGTTAAGCCTGACTGATTTACTATTATATTAGTAAATGCAGCATCTGTTGCTACTTGAACCAGATAAGATGTTGCCGTGAGAACCTGGTTCCATTGTAAAACTACGGAAGTAGATTGGTTTACCGCTCCGTTTGCCGGAGATGATAAACTCGGACTTCCCAATACCTGCGCATAACTGTTTGAACTTATATAAAACCAGAGCATTGTACATTCAAGTAATAAAAAAAATTTTTTCCGTCTGTAAACCGAGTTCATCTTTGTTACCTAACTTCTTAAACAATTTTTGTACTAAATTCTTTCGGCTGCTCCAATAAATTTTTATCTATTGCAGGCTTATAAAGTGTTAAAGTCTTAAATTCAACCTTTGAAGTTGTTATTGGAACATTAAATATGTTTGCAATTCTTTTTATCTTATTTATAACATTCCATTTTACATTTTCGTCCGCAATAATAATTTCATCGACATGATTTCTTTTTAGCAAACCTTCCAGTTTCCAATGACTTCCGAAAACAGGATATCCGTTTAAGAATTTGCCTTCGAGTTCAGGGTCATCATCCAAAAATCCAACCGGACATTTATCATTATTAAAATTTATTAATGCTTGAAGTGTTATTAAGCCTTTATACCCTGCTCCGTATATAAGCACTTTCTTACCTCTGCCGGATTCCCTGTTAAAAACATAATTTAAAAAATGAAATGATATTCTTATTCCTGCCACAAAGGTTATTAGAAAATAAAAATCAAGAGTTATAAAAATTCCGCTGTGAGTAGAAATCCATTTCCAGCCTCCCGGCAGCGGAAGCAAATAGGCAGCGGCGGCAGTAATTGCCAAAGCTATAAATGTAGATTTTGCAATCTGAAGAAAATCTCCTATACCGGATAGCCTAATCGAATGCTTGTATAATCCTCCAATAACAAATGCTAAAAGCTGCAGCGAGCAGATTACAGCCATTGAATAAATGAAATTATCTATTCCGTTTTGGAAAAGACTGAACAACGATGAGAGCAATGAAGCTAAAAAGAAAGCTGCAAATACGGATACCGAATCTAAAAATACCCTGAACAATCTGTGGCGTAAAAAAGTCAAGCTGTAAAGTTTTAACAATATTCCGTTTTTAATAATTAGTATTTCTTTATAGCCGAGTTTTTTTGCGGTAAATGCTGCTGCAATTCCTAATAATATTATCATCGATGAAGAATTAATACTTCCGGCGGTAATAAAGTATGCACACAAGCCGAACGAGAATGAGACGACATATAATATAAGAACTGCCTTGCGTTGTGTTAGTCCTCTTGCTAAAAGTTGATGGTGAATATGTCTTTTATCAGGCAAGAACATTGAATGTAATTTTTTAATAATTGAAGCTTTTAATGATTGTTCCGGTAAAAACCAATTAAGCAATCTTCTAAGCATAGCAATTAATGTATCCAAAACCGGAACACCTAAAGCAAGAATTGGTATTAAAATAGAAAAAGCAGTAGAGCCTTTTGTTGCACTTTGGATTGATAAAAATGCTAATGTAAATCCAATAAAAAGGCTACCCGAATCTCCAAGAAAAATTTTAGCCGGGTTAAAATTGTATCTTAAAAATCCTAATAAAGATCCAGCCAGTATAATGCAGATAATGGCAATAGAAATGTCACTGTGCAATAAAGCAATTGAAGCAATTGTAAGTGAAGAAATTGCGGCAATGCCGCCGGCCAGGCCGTCCAGCCCATCAATTAAATTAAAGGCATTTGTAATCCCCACAACCCAAAATACAGTTAAAGGAAATGAGAAAATTCCAAGGTTTATTATGCTTCCGGAAAAGGGAATTGAGAAACTTGAAAACCGGACACCGGCAAAATAAATTAATGTTCCTGCCATGAGTTGAGCAAAAAATTTTTGACCCGGTTTAAGCATCCAGATGTCATCGCATATTCCAACTGATAAAATAAAGAAAAGAGAAAATACGGATATAATGCTGCCGGAAGTACTAATGCCGGAAGAAATATTTAAAACCGGAAATAAAGCAAAAACGATTAAACATGTTAAAATAAAACTTACGAACGGAGCAATGCCCCCCATTCGGGGAATAGGATGATTGTGAATTTTTCTGCCTCCGGGCTTATCAATTGCACCTGCGAAATTGGCAAGTTTAATTGCCCCCGGTGTCAGCAGTAAAGAAAACACCACAGATAAAACAAATCCAACCAGAAATATTATTAACATAACCAACTCTTCGTAACTAAATATATAAAACCGTAATTCGTGCCTAACTAGTTCTTATCCAATTTATAATTTAACCGAAAGTGAAAATTGATCAAGCATGTAAGATGATAGCTGCGGATATATAGTGTATTCCATGTTCAGCATATCAAAGTGAATTCCAAGTCCGTAACTCGGTTCATTTATTTTGGGGCCGGTAACATAACCGAATCTTAAAGCAATAAAATAAAAAGGTCGTATTTCTATCCCACCTTTATAATACAAACCTTTTTGACTAAAAATCTTTTCATTTGCCAATGACAGGAATAAAAACTTCCTTCTTAAAGAAGCAGAAGAGGGGTAACTCATTGTAGCACCTATTTCCAGAATTTTTGGTGCATTCACTGCTTGAGACAATATTATAGAATCCTGTTCAGTATAGTTGAGGTTAGAACCGAGCCCGCTGAATACAAGCCCGTAACTAATATCCGCCGAAGGAGCATAATCTAGCCCTAATGAATAAGTGGAAGCAAACTGCTGCGAATTATTAGTCCTGCCGTTTTGGAAATAAGCCGCCATACCCGCCGAAAAAGTAGGCGTTATTAAGGAAGAAAAAGAAACATCATAACCCATTTCCAAAATATGCTGCCCGGGCAGGCTGTTAAAGCTGTTCAAATAGCCCAAATGAAAAACTGAAAAACCTAAAGTAAGTGCCTGGCTGTTATTTTTAAATGCAGAAAAGGCAAAATTTTCTCCCATACCGAAATTATCTTTCGTTTGAGAATGATTAATAAAAATTGAACCGGAAGGCGTAAACACGGTTGCAGCAGGATTTAAGTACATACTGCTTATATTATAAGCACCGGAAATATCCGAACCTCCTAAAGCTGCGTCTCTGGCTCCAACAAGTTCAGGCTTTCTTATTTGCTGACCCATAACAAGGAGGCTAAGAAAAAGCATAAGTATTATCGTCAGAATTGTTTTTAACAATTTACTATTCCTTTAATATAAAACTCTAAAGAAACCAAACAGAAGTAAAACATCTTCCGCATAATGGGATACATCCCGCATAACGTTTTCCTGTTTAGGAACGAATACTACATCACCCGGTTTAACTTCCGGTATAGACTGCATGTCTCCGTTTTGAAGGTACCTTGTTAAATCCACATCAACCACATCGTTATATCTTCCATGGCGAAAAATTTTAACATGCTGTATATCGGCACCTTTGGAAGGGCCGCCGGCAGCAGCAATAATTTCTACAAGAGGTTCGGCAGACAACACCGGGTAATTATCCTGTTTATTTACCGCACCCATTACACTTACTCTTTCATTCATTGAAATATGAGATATTGTAACCTGAGGGTTTCCTTTAACATATTCGGACAGCCTTTCTTTTACCGACCTGGCAAATTCATCTTTATTTAAACCTGCTGCCATAACTTCACCTACAAGCGGAATAGTAACGGTTCCGAACTCTTTTACCGTTGTTGTTGTATTAAACTCCGGGTAACCCCAAACAGTAATTTGAATTTGATCCCCGGGGTGAATTATATCTCCAATTTTGGTACTTACTGTGTCCGGGTCCAAATTTAGGGAACCTATATTCGATTTTGTATCGGCTACATTTATATATCCGTTGGAACCGAACCCATATCCGTTATCCTTACTTATAGCAGGATCTTCGGCGCAGCCTGTTAATAAAAGAATTAATACCGGGAGAAAAATTACAACCAACTTTGGGACGGTTATTTTGAAAAACTTTCTGCTGACCGGCCCGCCCGAAATACTCTTTGTAGTTTTATTAAAAAGTATTTCCGGAAATTCATTAAGATATCTTTTAATTTTTTTCATAATCTCTTTATAGAATATTTTTAAGAAAATTTTTCTGTTTTTTTATCAGTACCCAACACTTAAATTTTGACAATAATAATGCCACCGGAAAATTTGTTGTATTTTGATAATGAATAAGGTATAGAAGATCGGCACAATTTCCTGTTCGTTTATTAAAACTACAATTCGGCTAATTTTTAATATATACAAAGAATTTTTGTTAAGATTGTTTACAACATGATTAATTATTGCGTATAAAATATTCACACAATTAAATTATTAAAGGGGAGGTTATATTATTATGCTTTACTTACGAGCAAAAAATTAAATGTTTGATTTGATTCCGGAATATTTTTACTGGCATACGTTTTGACCCTTCCTTTTCCAAATCCCTTAAAATAATTCGGAAGCAAAAAATGAAATATCCTCAATTCACAATTGATGAAATATTAACCGTACTAAGAAGGAGGAAGAAAATATTTTTTATACCATTAATATTAATAAGTGTAACATGCATCTCTGCCGCCTTCCTGCTTCCTCAAAAATATAAATCATCTATTACAATTATGGCACAGCGCAGCCAGCTTCTTAACCCCCTTATAAGCTATACTATGGCTGTGGAGGCAGTTTCCACCAACAGGCTTAAGGACTTTAACGAAATTGTTTACAGCCGGCCTACCATTCAAGCTTTAATAGACAGCATAGGTTTAAAAAATGCCGCTCAAACGGACATTCAAAAAAATAAGCTGATAAAAAATATCTCCAAAAATATTTTAACAAAGGTTAAGGAATCTAATTCATATACAATAAGCTATTTTGATACAATGCCTGCAAGAGCTCAAAAAGCCGCAAGGGTACTTTCCGAATTATTTATTAAAACCAAAGTTAAAGTGAACAACGAACGGAATGCACTTGCCGTTGAATTTTTTGAAAACAAGCTTAACGAACTTAGAGATAAGTTTGAGCAAAGCCAGTTAAAATATATTAATACTATAAAGCAGCAGGTAAGCGAACTGCCGACGGGGGACAGGGCCGTCTATTCTCAAATAGATGATTATAACTCCAGAATTGGTACACTGGATGATAAAATAAAAAACGAACAGGATGCTTTGAATATATTAATTAATAGTAAGGGCAATCTTTCAAACAAAAATACTATAAACAGCTTATATAATGTTGCACTAATGGATGTTCCTTTTGCGGGAGAATTGCAGTCGCTTCTTAATAAATATAATAATCTTTCTCAAAAATATACTCCCAGGTTTCCTGCACTACAGGATATAGTACAACAGATTGCGCCGCTGCTTAATAGAATACGGAAAGCAATTGAATCCGATCTGGCACAGCAGCAAAACAATGCATTCAAAATGGAAAAGAACAGGAACGGCTTATTGTCAACAATACGAAAAGCTACTATTCAGCAAAATCAAAACCAGGATGTAAAATCGACTTATGGAGTTTACAGCAAACTTTATGACGATATGAAAGTTAAACTGGAACAAGCTAAAACTACACGGGATCTTGGCGAAAAAAGCGGTCAGCAGTTTGTGGTAATTAATCCGCCTGAACTGCCCACAAGCCCGTCTAAGCCGAATAAAATTTTGTATATATGCGGGGGATTAATTATGGGAGTGTTTATGGGATTTCTTTCTGCAGGACTAACGGAATTATTTGATACGCGAATACGAACTAATAAAGATGTTGAAGTGTACGATAAGCCTGTTCTGGCGTATTTACCCGCACCTTCTTATAAAAACGAATAATTAAATTAGAAAGCATTTTAATGGCAAATTACAATTTTTAAAATATTTTTCCTGAAAAGTATAAAAACAATCACGGCTCTGATGAAAACTTAAGCCGCGAATATAAATCCGGTAAAGAATACCGGGAAAAGGGCGAAAAATTTTTCGGCCGTAAAAACAGTATTGATATCTATTCCAAACCTTCTATTCCCGTGGTTTACAGTACAAGAAGCGGCTTAATTGACCAGGATGTAGTTTCATATAATTTGTATAATAGTTTTAACTACTCCTTTTTTTTACCGGAAGAACATGAGCGTATTAACTGCAGCTTTGGAATTATTAGTCCTAATAAAGGGGAAGGAAAAACCGTTACCGCCTGCAATTTGGGTGCGGCAATTGCAATAGGAACTAGCAGAAGAACTGTTTTAATAGATTTAAATCTAAGCAGGCCCAGGCTCCACGAAATATTCGGTACAAATACAAACCCGGGAATATCTAACGCACTGGATGGCAAAGAAATTTGTGTATGCAGTACTCAGATAGAAAATTTATTTGTACTTCCTTCCGGCAACAGCAGCAGGATTCGAGTTAGCCAGCTTGGTAACTTTAATAAAATATTAAATTCACTCTTTCACGATTTTGAATTTGTTATTGTTGATATGCCTTCACCCGATGCAAAAAATTTCCCGACTTTAATAGCAAACCAGCTTAACGGGCTTATTGTTGTAACCGAAGTTAGAAAGACCAGGCGAAGAGATATAGACAGGCTGTTCCGGCATGTGCACGAAAGAAATGTAATAGGCTTTGTGTTGAATAAAGTAAACGAAAATGATTTTTAATAATGAAATTATAAAGCGGATGTTACTATGAATATGCTTTTTGTTTTAATAGTGTTTATGCTGGCTTGCGTTGTTTGCGGAAAACTCAACTGGAGGTCCGAAGCAACTAAAATTTTATTAGCCGCTATTGCCGCATTTTTACAAACCGCTTTGGTTGTTTACCTGATGATGACAATGAAGTTTCCCTGGTCTTAATTTTTAAAATATGAATAATATAAAAGCATACGGTACTTCTGAAAATATCTTTTCCAAAATTCAATTTGGTAAGATAGCTAATTATTTATTAGTAATAATTTTTTCTTTACTTGTTAGCTACATTCTTATTCGGAGAGGAGGAAGTGTTAGAGCTGCTTTGGGTTTTGCAACCGGTGTAGTGGTTTTGCTGGTTACATTTTACAGGGTAGATTGGGGGTTCTTTATTTTTATAAGTATGGTTCTTGCATTCGATCAATTTCATATTCCGCAAGTAGACCCTATAACCTATAGGATACAATATTTTGATAATATTAAACAGATAACTTATTTACCCCACATATCCGCATTGGTAATGAATCCGTTAGAAGTTCAGCTGTTCTTAATGCTATTGGCATGGTTTATAGCAATAAGCGTACGGAAACAAACAAAAATTCAGCATATTCAGTTATGGGGCCTCGCAATAATTTTATTAATTTCCATACTTGCACAACTTATTCACGGATTAAAAACCGGCGGAAAATTTCTTCCTTCACTTTGGGAAATAAGAGCAATTTTTTATTTCGGGTTTTTATATTTCTTTGTCCCTCAAATTATTCAAACCGAAGATCAGATAAAAATACTGTTATGGATTTTTATAATCTTCATTTCATTCAAAGCACTTCAGGGGGCCGTACGATTTGTTGCACTCGGATTAAGTTTCGGCGGGCGCGAAACTTTAACAAACCACGAAGACCCGGTTTTTATATCTCTTTTATTTTACTTTTTGTTAAGCCTGATAATTTTCGATTGCAAAAATAAGCAGCGAAAAGCTTTGTTATTTTTGTTTGCACTTCTTGTGCTGGGCTTTTTCGCAGGCCAAAGAAGAGCAGCCTATGCCGGCTTTTTCATTTCCTTTATTGCGTTTGTTATTCTTCTTAACAAAAAAGAAAGGCTTCTGCTTCTTAAAGCCTTTTATCCGTTCTTTATATTCGGCATAATTTACTGCGCGGTTTTTTGGAACATTGATAGTAAGCTCGGCGAACCGGTAGAGCTTATTAAATCCGGTTTAACTACAAATAAAAAGGAAGACGGTGAGCGGTATCTTTCCAATCTCTACAGAAAATTTGAAAGGTTCGACCTGTCTGCTACTTTTAGAACTTCGCCTGTAATAGGGATTGGTTTCGGTAAAGAATATAAACGGCCCATACCGCTTGCTAATATATCCTTTCCTTTAAGAGATTATATACCGCATGATGAAATACTCTGGGTGCTTGTTAAGACAGGGGCAATAGGGTTTTTTATATTCTGGTTCTTTTTCGATTCGATAATAATCTACGGAACCATGCTTTCCAAAAAATTAAAAGACCCTTACTTACGTTCCGTTTGTATAATTATAGTTATTGCAATTATAAACCAAATGGTTGTTTCTTATTTCGACCTGCAGCTTACATATTATAGAAATATGATTATGCTTGGAACCTTGTGCGGTTTACTGCCCGCACTTAAAAGTATTGATAAGAAAAAAAGTTTAATAAAGAATAATGAAAATAACGAGAGCTAATACGGCAACATAACAGGATTAAAAAATGATTTTAGATTATAAAAAAGACAACAGCGATGAAGATGTAAAAAACCCGCATTACTTTTTGGATGTTAGAGTTGATAATATCTCAAAATATTCTGCCGTTAAATTAATTAAAAAATACCTGTTGAATTATAACGGCGATGTACCTAAAAGAGTATATTTTACCAACGTTCATACAATTTGCCTGGCCAGAAAAGATCCGGATTTTAGACGGGCAATAAACAACGCAGACCTTGTTCTTCCGGACGGCAGCGGTTTAAAAATAGCCGGCCGTATTTTTTCAACCCCGATAAAAGAAAATTTGAACGGAACAGATTTTACTCCTGTTATACTTAGGTATGCAGAAGAATATAATTGGAGTGTATTTCTTCTCGGTTCAACCAAGAATGTTATTTCCGAATGTGTCTATAAAATAAATGAACTTTACCCACATTTAAAAATTGCAGGTTTCAACTCCGGCTTTTTTACAAAAGAAGAAACTCCAATGCTCATAAACAAAATAAATAATTCCAAACCGGATATTCTGCTTGTGGGTATGGGTTCTCCTAAACAGGAAATGTTAATTAATTCTTTTGCCCCCGTGCTTAATGTAAAGATATGTTTTGCGGTTGGGGGCCTGTTCGATTTTTTATCGGGCGATAAAAAAAGAGCACCGGTATTTATCAGAAAAGCCGGTTTAGAATGGCTCTTCCGGTTTTTTATGGATCCTAAAATGAAATGGAACAGAATATTTATTGAAATACCTTTGTTCCTTATGCTTGTTTTTACAAAATCATTAACCGTTCAAAAGGAACGTATTATTTCAAATTCATTTTAACAGATTATACTTGTAGGCAGATGGTTCAACCTTATTTTAAGTCGGTTGCAAGAAATACTTTTGTTATGCTTGGTGCACAGGCCATAACCTGGGCTTCCAGCTTTGTATTAATGATGTTTCTTCCGAAATATCTCGGGAGCAACGCTTACGGCGAGTTGTATCTTGCAGTATCCATCGCTACAATGTTCCAGGTAATAATTGAATTCGGCGGGCAGTATCATATAACCAAGGAAGTATCGCTTTCGCATGAAGAAGCCCCTCATATTTTTGTTAATGCAGCAGTTTCCAGAATTTTTCTGTGGGCTGTTTCCATCTTTTTAATGATTGAATTTTGCAAGTTAGTACATTATGCCTGGCCTGTTACAGTACTGGTTGCAATTCTAGGAGTTGCAAAACTGTGGGAGGGAATAAATATTCTTCTTAGGAATACTTACCAGGGATTTGAAAGGATGGAATATCCGTCGATTGGTTCCGTTGCAGAAAAGGTGTTTTTAATGATCTCTGCAATTGTCTTTTTACTAACGGGATTCGGACAGGTGACAATTGCTCTTTTAATGGCAGCAAGTACGCTTATAAATTTTTTAATATCGGCATATTTTGCAAAAAAAATAATTTCTTTCCTGCCGCATATTGAATTTGAAAAAGTAAAACAGCTTTTTAAAATGGGCGTGCCTTATTTTATGTGGTCCGTTTTTGCAGTAATATATTATAGAGTAGATGCAATTATGCTTTCTCTAATGACGGCATATTCTGTGGTAGGCTGGTACGGAGCGGCTTACAAGTTATTCGATGTGCTTATGTTTTTCCCTTCGATCTTTTCACAGGCTTTATTCCCTGTACTAACGCGAATAACAGGCTCATCAAAGGAAAATTTAACCGGGGCTTTACAAAAAAGCCTGGATGTAATTTTATTTGTGGGCATTCCCGTTTCTATTTTGCTTTATGTCTTTGCCGGCCCCATTACCGGCTTCCTGTTCGGACTAAAAGAATACGGCAATACAATAATTATTCTTAAGATATTTTCCTTCGGGCTTTTGTTAGTATATATCGACTTTGTCCTAGGCGGTACGGTGCTGGCAATAAACAAGCAAAAATTATGGTCGGTAATAGCCGGTATTGCGGTAATAATTAATATCGGCTTGAATTATTTCTTAATCCGTTATTTTCAATTAACAAGCGGTAACGGGGGCATTGGTGCTTCAATAGCTACTTTAATTACGGAATCCTTTATTATGTGTTCCGCAATATTCATGCTTAAAGGAAATATATCCGGCCGGCTGAATTTTAATTTCATCTTAAAAGAATTTATTAGCGGAGGAATTATGGTGCTGGCAATAATTATGGTGGGTAATTTATCTCTCGGTTGGTTCTTGCAGGCACTGGCAGGTACGTTTACATATTTATTTATTCTGTTTGCATTTTATGCATCCGAAAAAGGAAAGCAGATTTTTTCAATTCAATATATATCTACTTTGAAAAATTATATTAACGATATTCTTTATAGAGGAGAACTAAAAGCATGAAAATATTATTTCTTTCGCCGTATGTTCCGCTGCCCCCGACTTTCGGCGGCGCAATTAGAATTTATAATTTGCTTAAAGGCCTGTCAAAAAATAATGAGGTTACGCTGTTAACTTTCGGAACAAACGATAAAAGAGGATTATTGGATGATCATACGGGATTTTTATATAAAGATTATCATCTGGTAAAACCTACATGGTCGTGGAAGTTTAGACGAATTGCTCAATTGTATGCTTTGTTCTCACCAAATAGTTTCTACTCTCTTTTTTCAAAAAGCAGTGAAATGCAAAAGGAACTTGATAAAATTTTAAACGAACAGGACTTTGATGTTGTGCAAATTGAATTCCCGCTTACGGCGAATTTTATATTTAATACAAACGTTCCTAAGGTATTGGATGAACATAACATTGAATATAATAATTTTAAGAGAATGTATGAAAAAGCATCGTCTCCACTGATAAAGCTTCATTACCTGAGTGAATATAAAAAAACTTACAAAGAGGAAATAAGCGTTTTAAAAAAAATGAATGCGGTACTTACGGTTTCCGGAAATGATAAAGCTCAGATTGAGCCTGAGCTTAAGGATAAGCCGTTGTATGTTGTACCAAACGGAGTAGATACAAGTTATTTTAAACCCTCGTCTAACAAAGTTGAGAAATACTCTATAGTATTTACGGGAATAATGGCTTATATGCCTAACCACGACGGAATAATTTATTTCCTTAATAAAATATTTCCGTTAATACTTAAAGAAATTCCACAGGCTAAAATTTATATAGTAGGAAGCCGTCCGCCCAAAAGCTTATTAAAACGCGCTTCGGAAAATGTTATAGTAACCGGCTTTGTACCGGATGTCCGGACGTATGTTTGGAATGCTGCATTGTATGTTGTACCTCTTAGAATGGGCAGCGGAACAAGGTTAAAAATACTTGAAGCCCTGGCAATGAAAAAGCCTGTTATTAGCACTACCATTGGCTGTGAAGGTATTGATGTAATTAATAATGAATCCATATTGATTGAAGATGATCCGAAAAATTTTGCAGCCAAGGCGGTATGGATCCTAAAGAATCCCGAACGTGGGAATAAAATTGTTAATGAAGGCTATAAACTTATTCAAAACAAGTATGATTGGAATACGATTAACCAGAGATTGGAAGAAATTTTACAAATTTCTGCTTTAGAAAAAGCTGAAACATGGGGAAGGAAAAAATTAATAGAAAGGACATCTTAAAATGCAATCTAACGGTAATAATGAAAAAATATTCTATCACGGCATAAAAGTTCTTATGTATCATAAAATTGTGAAAGATGAAAATCTTAGCAGGCGGCACTGGACTTACGTTTATTCCGGCCATTTATACAGGCAATTAAATTTACTCGACAAATGGGGATTTACGCCAATTACATTTAATGATTTTCTCCTTTACAAAAAAGGGCAGACTAATCTCCCTAAAAAACCCGTAATTATTACCTTTGACGACGGTTATGAAAACATATATGAAATTGCTTTTCCTATGTTAAAGGAATTCGGATGGAATGCTGTGGTTTTTGTCCTTGGAGATAGATTTATATCAAATAATAATTGGGATGAAAATACCGGTATGCCTTTATCGGCACTTCTTAACAAAAGAGAAATAATTGAAATGTATAATGCCGGTTTCGAAATAGGATCTCATTCAATGACTCATGCTGATCTTTTATCCATAGCTCTTAAACAAGCCTGGAACGAAATTAACTCTTCAAAAGAAGTACTACAAGATCTTATTGCGGATGAAATAAAAAGTTTTTGTTATCCGTACGGAAGAACAAATAAAAGAATAAAGGAGTTTGTAAAGGCGGCGGGATACAAGGCTGCATGCGGGGTGTTCACCGGGCCTCCCAGATTTTGGGAGGACAAATATGATATAAGAAGAATTACAATTTCAAACACAACTAATAGTTTTTCATTTGGGCTTATGATGCTTGCCCCCTATGAATATTATAACTGGCTTGGATCAAAAGCCCGGAAGGAAATCTCCGGTTTAAGTACAGCAAATAAATCGAGAGAAGAGATTACATCAAAAGAAGACAAAAGGAATTATTTTAATGTTTAACAAAGATAAAAATACATACGAAAATAAAGTTGATCTACAATTAAGTTTTGAACAAAGCTACAAGGTAGGATTTTATAAATACCTTAAAGCACTGGGAGGTAACGTTTATTCTTACGGCAATGCAACACACGCATTAACGGATATACTTAATTACATTAAACCGGCAATTAACGGCAAGGCTCCCAACATACTTTTGCCTTCATTCATTCCTGCAAAATTATATAGAATAACTTTCACTGCAGGTTATGTTCCTGTATTTTACCAAATAAGCGGAAGCTGCAAATTTAATCTTAGTGAAATTAAATCGTTGATTGATAAAAATACGAAGGCAATATTTGTGGTTCACTACTTCGGTTACCCTGCAAACATTAAACCGCTTAAGCAGCTTGCCGCCGAGAAAAATATTGCTTTGATAGAAGATTGTGCTCATGTAATATTCGGTAACCTTGATAACCAAAATCTGGGAAAATTCGGGGATTACTCAATATTCAGTGTACGTAAAATGCTGGTACTTTCGGACGGCGGCTACCTGGTTGTAAACGACAGGACAAGCAGCTTTTACCCCTCTTACAATAAGCGCGTAAACAGCCTTTATTCATTTTCCAACTTTATTAAATCCAGGGGGGAAGAAGAATACTTAAAAATAACCCGCGGAAATGATTTACTAAAAACTGTAAAGCTGCCTGAAAGAGGTTACATAGATTATAATAGGATAACCAAACCAAAGATTAAAAATATATCCAGGTTCTCGGAATTTTACTCAAATTATTCAGGTTTATACAAGCATGTAAAAACAAGAAGAAAAAATTACAATTATTTATTCAATATTATAAAAGAGTTTTCTTTTATAAAGCCTCTATTTAACTGCCGGGCGAAAAGCTGGACTCCTTACAGCTTTCCTATTTTAGTAAAAGAAGGGTACAGGGACAAATTGCAAACGGAACTACTAAAAGCCGGTATTAGCTGCGGAGCGGGCTGGCCGGAATCTCCTTTTGAGGAACGTTTCATGCAAACCAAATATTTATCTCAAAACCTGCTTGAACTTCCGGTGAATCCGTTTATAAGTAAAGAACAACTGGAAAAAATAATTTTAGTATGCAGGAATTTTGAAAGTAAGTTTATAAATGAAAACAACCTTATTAATAATAAATTGTTTTATATAAATAAAGAAGGTACCAACGAGGATAATTATATTTTTAATGCTCTTGCAGACAATATTAATATTGTGAAAGTAAGCAGCATTGAAAGATTTGATGAATTGAAAGAACAATGGAATAATTTATGTGAAAAGTCCGATACGCAAATTTTTCAAACTTATGAATGGCAGCGATTATGGTGGAAACATTACGGAAATAATAATCAGCTTTATATTTTACTCTTCTGGTGTTCGGAAAAGCTTGTGGGAATTGCCCCGTTTTTTGTAGATGTTAAGTATTTTTTAGGAGTTAAACTACTGCGGAGGCTGCGTTTGATTGGCAGCAGCACCGGCGGTAACAACGGTAAAAAAACTGATTTCGGTTATAGCGTTAGTGATTACCTGGATATCATAATACTTCCGGGTTTTGAAAAAATTGTTGCCGATAAACTTTTTGAATTTCTAAGAGAAAATTCAAGAGCCTTTGGTGTTGTCGAATTCGACGAAGCCCCGGAAAATTCAAATATTTTTAGAACATTGCGTCCCGGCTTAAAGGATTTAAATTGGAATTATAAAATAACAAAAAGAGAAATATGCCCGAGGATTCCTGTACCTGATAGTCTAGATGACTTTATGAGTAGCCTAGGTTCAAAAATAAGATACAATCTAAAAAAGATACAACGTGACATACTTAAAGATTCGTTGTTTAACATTAACAATGTAGACTCGGTACAGGACCTCGGGCGCCAATTTGAAGCCTTTGTTTTTTTACATCAGCAGCACTGGAACGCTAAAGGTTTGCCAGGGGTTTTTGAAGATAATAGATTTAAAAATTTCTTATCGGATATATCCGAAGCATTCCTAATGAAAGGTTGGCTCCGCCTGTCTACGGCATATTCAAACGGAAGCTGCGTAGCCGTAGAATATGCATTTAAATATAAAAAGTATTATTACGATTATTTAAAAGCATTCGACGCTGAATCACCTATTGCAAAATACAGCCCCGGCAGGGCGCTGCTGCTCCAATTAATTGTTGAAGCAATAAACGAAAAAGCTTCCGTTGTAGATCTTTTACGCGGCAGCGAGAATTATAAATTTGAAATAGCCTCGGATTGGGGTCAGCTTTATAAAATTACTATTGCAAACCCCAAAGCCGGTTGGGGTATTAATTACAGAATGTTTAAGCTAATATTCTCCGCTTCACTTTTAAAATTCAGGATAGTAAGAGAAATAAATATTGCAAAAGCCCAGTTAACCGACCTGGGACCGGTAGGATTTGTTACTACGTATTTCCCTTCAACATTTGGAAAATTAAAGAAAAAATATTTTACAAAGGAACCGCATCCGGTAAAAAAGGATAAAGTAGAATCTATTAAAAAAATAAAAAATAAATCCCATCAAAATAAAAAGATTCAAGAATTGAATGAGAGAGTTATTTAATAAAAATAATTGAGATAATAAATATTATAATAATTATGGAAAGCTTTGTTATGAAAATAAAAGAAGGAGAGTGGCTGGCCGACGTAATTGATATTGAATATAAGTTAAATCCGGCAATTTCATTAAAAATAATTACCGGCGAAAATGATTTACAACCGTTACGGGATGAATGGAATAAAGCTGCTGCTGAATCTTCCGGAACAATTTATCAGACTTTTGAGTGGCTATACTATTGGTGGAAATATTTCGGTAAAGAAAAACAATATGTGCTTAATATAATTTTTATTTATTCTGACGGTAAAGGAAATAGTAATCCAAATAATTTAAAGGAAGATAAAACAGCCGGCCGAAAATTAATATGTATTGCACCTTTCTTTATTCACAACAGGTCATTAAGAAATTACAGGATATACCGGCAGTTAAAATTAATAGGAAGCGGCTTGCTTTCAGGTCAAACAGGGTCGTACTCACTTGAAGTACAAGGTTTAAGCGACTACCTGGATATTATATGTGTAAAAAACTTTGAGAAAACGGCAGCCGAAACATTAGCCGGATTTTTAACACACTTCCGTAATTTTTTTGATGAAATTAATTTTCAGAATGTATCCAAGGACAGTTTTATTTTTTCTTATCTGGTTCCTTTACTTCCCCCAAATGAGTTTGAAATAAAAATAAATAAAACCGATGTTTGCCCGGAATTAAATGTACCTCAATCATTCGATAATTTAATGAATTCCGTAAGGCCGGGTACACGCCGGAAAATAAGGCAGGCAATAAAACAGGTCTCGGAAAATGAAGCCTGTAAAATAGAAGAAGTAAAACGCGAACATTTTGATTCGGCTATGGAAATACTATGCCGGTTACATCAAAAAAGATGGAACGAAATCGGCTTTCCGGGCTTATTTTCAGACAACCGCATCTTAAAATTTCAAAGCGAAGTGAATAAGGAATTTCTTAAAAAAGGATGGCTTTGGTTTAAAGTATTAAAAGCGGAAGGTAAGATAATTTCTGCCAGGCTGGGTTACATTTTTAATAATAAGATGTACGATTACCTTAGCGGCTTTGATATTATTCCTTCTCCTGCATCTTTAAGGCCTGGTTTTATTTTAATATTAAGTATGATTAAGGACGCTGTTTCCATTCCTTTAGATGTTATCGATTTTCTTAGAGGAACAGAAGAATATAAATTTGAAATTTCTTCAACAATTAAATTCAATTACAACCTGGCTATAAAACATACCGGGAAAAGAAAAAAAATTAAAGATAACTTATTTAAATTTTTAAAATTGAAAAGTGTTTTGCTATTTCGATTAAAGAATGAAAGCGCGATAATTCTTGTGCATAAAAACCGGTACGGTAAAACAGCCTTTATTAAACCTTATTTAAAATTTTACTGTAAAAGATTAAAAACTTTTTTGAATAAATCAAAAAAAGATAATGATTGGATCCGGGAAACAATTTCCATCGAGAGAAAAAATAGTTTTCATCTTGAAAGTAAAAAGGGAAAGAGTAGTGTTAATAAAACAAAAAAGAATTTATACGAAATTGAAATTTAAAAGCGAATTATAAATGATTAAAATTATAAACAATATTGATGAACTTGAGACAATAAAAAAAGACTGCAACTATTTGGCAGATAAAATTAAAATGCCTCTTTTAAGATATGAGTGGATAAAAAATTGTGCGGGAATTCTTTCCCCCGGTGAAAGGCTAAGTATTATTATTTATGAAGACGGCGGAGAAATTAAGGCGATTGTACCATTTGTGTTAAAGAAATCGTTATTGTTCAAAAGATTAGAAATAATAGGTGCATCAGTACATAAAGAACCATGCGGGTTTTTATATAATGATGAACAATCCCTTAAAAATATTTTAAAAGAAATTGTGAATACGGGAATATCTATTTCCGTAAGAGGAATAAAGTCGTGCTCGTTAGAAGCTGCATGCTTGAATTCGATATTGGAAGAAAAAAAATTGAAATTCGTTATTAATAATGCGGGCATACCATATCTTCCGGTTATAGGGACATGGGAAAAGTTCCGGTCCGGTATTTCCGCAAGCAGAAGATCCAGTTTAAGGAGGCTTAGAAAAATTGCAGGCAGTTACGGTAATTTAAAATCGGAAATAATTTCTCCCGGCCCCGATGAATTAAATGAAATGATGGAAGAGGTCTTTTCTATTGAGGCGGCAAACTGGAAAAAACGCATGGGTACGGCCATGCAGTATAATTCCAGGCTTGGAATTTTCTTTAAGAGTTATGCAAAAGAATTAGCTTCACTCGGCTATTTGAGGCTTTGTTTTTTACGCATAGATAATCAAACTGTTGCAGTTCAAATGGATATTGAATATGCACAAAGGTTATGGTTATTAAAAATAGGTTTTAATGAAAAATGGGCCAAGTGTTCTCCAGGAATTATATTAATGGATGATGTAATTAAGTATGCATTTGATAAAAAGTTAAAGTCGGTAGAATTTCTGGGAAGTGATGAATCATGGCTGCATATATGGACGGATAGTTTTCATGATTTGGTAACCTATAATATTTACAGGCACTACATTAGTGCATTTTCGGTTTTGTTAAATGAATTTCTTGCCGCAGCGGCAGGAAAAATTCGATTTAAATTTGTAAAAATTTTAAGCAGAAATTCGAGAAGGTTTTCAAATGTTTAAAGCTAACATTTTACATTTTATAGCCGGAAGGCATATAACCGGTTCTTTGGAAGATGCCGGAAAAATTTGTGTTTCTCTGGCATCGTTAAATATATCCACAACTTTATCTGTATGGACAGATGCTAAAGAGGATAGAAGTAGTGTAACAAAAAAATATATCAATATTATAAATTTTATTACCAATAATAACCTTAATTCATACATATCAATTAAGCTTTCAGCAATTGGTTTTGACACGGATTGTTTCAAAGATCTGGCTCATGCAGCAAGTGAAAATAATATAAGAATACATATTGATTCACTCTCACCGGAATTGAGTACAAAATCGATGGAATTTTTAAAACGTGCTTTGCCGGAATACCGCAATATGGGTTATACAATTCCTTCCCGCTGGTTAAGAAGTATTGCCGATGCTGAAGAATTGGCAGAATTAAAAATACCTGCCGTAAGAATTGTTAAAGGGCAATGGCACGATACAGGTAATATAAAAATAAATGTAAAGGAAAATTATTTAAAGTTAGTCAAATCCGCGGCAGGTAGAATTCCTTCTATTGCTGTTGCTACACATGATGCAAACCTTGCAAAGAATGCAATTGAGATTATAAAGAAAACCGGTTCTAATTGTGAAATTGAACAATTATTTTCCCTGCCGCTGAACGGTAAAAAACTTGCATTAAAGAAAGCTGTTAACTATCGTCTTTATATTGCATTCGGCAGCCCTTATATACCTTACAATTTAACATTTATGCCGGAACGTCCGGCAATGATTGGCTGGCTGGTAAGAGATTTATTCAATTTAAAACCGAAATTTAATTACCCCGTAAAGTACGGCCATTTACAAGGAATTGAAGAGAATGAATTTACAAAAAACTAAAATAATAATAGCCGTAGTATTTGTTGCAATTGTAGTAAAACTAAATTCACGAAGGATTATATCCGAGCTAAGGCATATTAAGCATTTGGCTTTTAATGAAGTTTCCTTCTCTAAGCATAATACTGAGGTAAATAAGATATTAATTGACCAGCTTGGCTACTTAATTAATGAACCTAAAATTGCTTTCTTTAAAAATAATTATCCGGGTACCTTCGAAATAATTAATTCAAAAAACAATAAGGTTGTATATAAATCTTCGGCGGATAAATTGGGCATTAACGATAAGGCAACAGGGGATAAAGTTTATACATTAAATTTTACTAACGTAAATAAAGAAGGAAGTTATTTGCTTTTCTTACCGGAAAAGGATTTAAAATCCGGGGTGTTTAGAATTGCAAGTAATGTTTACGATGTATGTGCGGTTAAAACACTTGAGAGCTTTTATTACGAAAGCTGCGGAATTAAAATTAATAACGGCACCAAGTGGGGCCACCCGGCATGCCACACCAAACCCGCTGCTTTTTTTAATGATCCTTCCAAAACAAAGAATGTTACGGGAGGCTGGCATGATGCGGGAGACTATAATAAGTTTGTACCTACAACTTCCGTTAGTATTGCTTTCATGTTATACAGTTATGAATATAATCCCGATTTCTTTTATGACGGACAGTTGAATTTTCCGGAATCTCATAATTCAATTCCGGATATTCTTGACGAAGCAAAATGGGGATTGGAATGGCTGCTGAAAATGCAAAGAAAAGACGGCGCCGAATATCAAAAAGTTTCTATAAAGAAATGGACCGGTGAACATTTACCAAGCAAAGAGCCGGACAGGCAATATATATTTGGAATCAGCAGTGCATCAACCGCAGATGCTGCCGCTGTGTTTGCTTTGGGAGCCAGAGTAATAAATAGATACAATAAAAATTTTGCAATAAAATTATTAAAGGCTTCACTTAATGCTTGGAAGTTTTTAACTGCACACAAAAAAAATATTCCACAAGGAGGGTTTAAAAATCCGGCTGGTGTTTCCGGAGGCGAATACAACGATCCGCATGATGCCGATGAAAGGTTATGGGCATCTGTTGAACTTTACAGATTGACAGGTTCCGATTCATATATTAATTATTTTGAATCTCATTATAAAAAGGTCGGCGGACCTAATTACACGGTAAGCTGGAAAAATACTGCCAACTTCGGATTATATTCATTCCTGGATATTAAAGATTTAACTACCGGGCTGCAATTAAGAAAAACTATATTGAATGCATTAAGAAGTTATGCAAATTATTTGCTTATAAGAATTAGCAGCAGCGGGTACAGATGCGCATTAACGCCGGATGAATATTTCTGGGGATCGAACAGTATTGATTTAGGTTTTGCATTCGATTTGATAAATGCTTACAAATTTACAAATGAAAAAAAATTCTTGGAAGGTGCTCTTGAGCAGCTTCATTATATACTAGGAAGAAATACATTCGGAATTTCTTTTGTTACGGGTGTAGGATTTAATCCGGTTCGTTATCCTTACCATCAATTTTCGATGATAAAAACTCCCGGCGATCCGGTGCCAGGAATGGTAGTAGGAGGGCCTAATAAATTTTCGCACATAAACGGCAAAATAATTTCCAACTATCCCGGTAGTTGTTATGAAGATAATGAAAAGAATTATTATGTAAATGAACCTGCAATAAATTACACGGCGCCGCTGGTTTTCGACGCATCATTCTTTTCAAAAACAGATACTATGATTACAATGAAGAAAAATTTGAGAAACAATTAGATTAAATGAAATGAGGTGTTAGTTATGATTTACCTGCAAATTCCCCTAGTAATAACGGCAGGGTTTTTTAGCGTTTATTTATTTGCTTTAACAATTTTGGCATTTAAATATAAAACGGGTTTGCGAATTACAATAAAAAAGTGGAACCGCTTTGCAGTTCTTATACCGGCTCATAATGAAGAGCTCGTAATACACGAGACTATAAAAAACATTTTTAATATTAACTATCCTTATAATCTTTTTGATGTATACGTTGTGGCGGATAACTGTACTGATAAAACTTCCATAATTTCTGCAAAAGCAGGTGCGCTTGTTCTGGAGCGTACAAACAAACAGCTTAAAGGCAAAGGGTATGCGTTAAAATGGAGTTTGGAACTGCTTCTTAAAAACAGAAAAAGATATGATGCTTTTTTAATTATAGATGCCGATACAATAGTGTCCGGGAACATTTTGGAAGTTATGAATTCGTACATAAACAACGGCGCCAGCTCAATACAATGCTCGGATATGGTAATGCCCGCTTTAAAATCCTGGAGCTCCGAAATTACAAGAGTCGGTTTAATGCTTTACAATTATGTTAAACCTTTAGGCAAAAAAGTAATCGGGTTTTCTGCAGGACTTCGCGGTAACGGAATGTGCTTTACGGCCAAACTACTAAAAAACAATCCGTGGTGTGCTTATTCACAAACCGAAGATTTAGAATACGGAATAAATCTTTTAATGAAAGGAACAAAAACAGTCTTTGCACCGGAAGCAACGGTTAATGCTGTTATGCCGGTTAATGCAGCAAATGCAGAGTCCCAGAGGGCACGATGGGAAATAGGAAGAATTCCCGTAATAAAAAAATACAGTAAGGAATTATTAACTGCCGCTTTAAAAAATAAATCTGTTAAATTATTTGATGCGTTCGTGGATTTAATATCTCCTGCATTTGTTAATCTCTTTTGTTTTACGGTATTAATGGCGGCTGTAAATGTTTTGTTAGTCTTGTTATCAATTCCGATTTCGTTTCCATTTTTAATTCTTTGGCTGGCTTTTTTACTAATGCAGGTATTTCATGTACTTGGAGGTCTAAAGATAGCCGGTGCAGATAAAAACGCTTACCGTGCTCTGTTTAATGTTCCGCGGTATGCCGTATGGAAATTTTTGTTGTACATTAAATTAACCGTTAAAGGCCATTCTGTTCTATGGGTTAGAACCGCCAGAGATTCGGAAACGGGAACAATCTTGCATTAGTATCTTTTGCACCCGGCATGCATTTCATTTTTTGTTGAAGGTTTTTTTTACACTATGAATGATTATAAAATTGCTGTTAAAAACAGCGTAAATGAAGAACAATTATTTTATTCCGGTTACGAATGGTGTTTAAATCCGATATTAAAACTTAAAGATTTGTTCAGGCATCTAATTAATGAGTTTGACCGTTATAATGAGTTAAAACTAAAGTGGCAGTTGGAAGAAAGCAAAATAAATATTTACTTACATTGCTGTGCGGTTTTAGGTATTGTGGAAGATTATATTTTATGGCGCCCGTTTGAGTTGCAGCCTTTAATAAGAATTTACCCGCAGTTTAAATTTATAATATCAACCTTCCAATTTCTATTAAATCTTCCTTATTCTTTTTTAAGTTTCAACAGAACAAATAATTTATTCAAGTTAAAAAATAAATGGAAAACCTGTGTAGATTATGCCTGCAATCTTCTCGTAAAAAATGATGAAATAACAATCGACGAAATTTATTTGCTTAGAACCAAATGTTTGGAAATTATGAAATTTTTTTCCGGTAATGTTCTTGAACGCCGTATGAAATTAAATGAGGGTTTCAGATGCCAGGATCTTACTCATTATGATATTCTGGCAATTACGGATAAATATTTAACAAACAACCGGGATAAGGAAAGTGAATATGTTATAATAGGTTCTAGAACCGCCGGGTCTTATTTTGCCCCTTTAATCAAAGTTTATCTTCAGTCCAAAGGATTTAACAAAGTTAAATATATTACGGTTCGCCATAAAAAAGGATTATCTCGGCAAGAAAAAAAAGAACTCCGCAAATTTCTATCACCGGGCTCAAATGTAATTTTAACCGATGATTATTCGAATACGGGATATACATTTAAAAGTTTACAAAATATTATTTGGAAATTCGGAGCTAATCCTGAAAAGACAACTTTACTTGCACCTATTCATCCCAGGAAGAAGAATGTTAAATTAAGTGATTCTTCCAAAGTAGAAATCATAAAACTTAATCATAATGAGCTTTATAAAATTAAATTATTAGATACCTCATTCGTACGCGAATTATTAAACGAGTACTTTGCCGAAAATGAATTCGACGAAATTAAACTTACTAATAATTCGTTTATAGACTTGAAAAACATAAACCTGCAAAAGCAATACACGGATAGTTTCCAGGTAAGAGTTAAAAAAGTATTCGAATTTTATTTTGAAAATGAAAACGGAATAATTACTAAGGATAAGGTACTTTTTAAAAGTACGGGTTGGGGTTGGCTTGGTTACCATGCGTATATTGCAGGTAAAAAGCTTAATACTTTTGTACCGGATGTTTTCGGTTTTAGAAACGGATTTGTAATTGAACAATGGATTGAAGGCAATATTTATGATCATAAACCTGTTCCCGGGAATGAACTAAAACGAATTTCTTCGTACATCGATAATCGTACAAAAAATCTAAAATTAAACGAAGACCCCCGGTTTAATAAAAATGATGCAGGCTGGGGCTGGATGGAAATACTAAGCATTCTCCGCAGAGTTTACGGCGTTAGAACAGGTTACTTAAAAAATAATACTTTAAGAAAACATTTAGCAAAGAGTTTAAAATATATACCGAGTTTGATTGACGGCAAAATGAATCCCGATGAATGGATAATAACCGGCCGTGGATTGCTAAAGATAGACTTTGAACAGCATAACTTCGGAGCGCCGGAATATGATGTTGTAGATCCGGCTTATGATTTAGCAGCAGCCTGCTTTCAATTCCGGTTATCCGGCAGCAAAGAAAAATTTTTTTTGGCCGATTATGTAAATAAAACCGGAGACTCAACTATTTATGATCGTATTATTCTTTATAAACTGTTGTATGGAAGTATAATCAGAAAAAAATTAATTGAAGAAATAAAAGAAAATAATATTAAAGAAACATGCGATCAGTTTAACCGGCGCTACCTGGAATGCAGAAACTTTCTTGTTTACAGTTTTAATAATTTTTGTTCCGGGTTATTAAAGCATGAAAAAACGGAAGATAAAAATAAGTTTTTCTTTTTGGACCTGGACGGGGTGTTCGATACCGAAATATTGGGATTTCCTCATACAACAATAAGTGCACTTAAAGGTATTTCTATGCTTGCAGAAAGGGGATATGACGTTATTCCCAATACCGGCAGAAGTATTAACGATGTCCGTAATTATTGCTGCACTTACGATTTTAATGCCGGAATAGGAGAATACGGCAGTGTAATTTGGGACAACTTAAATAAAATTGAGATCCCTTTAACAGGCAGTGAAATATTTCCCCAATTGGATATTTGCCGCCATGCTCTCGGAAATATTGATAATGTCTTCATAGATCCTTCCTATAAATATTCCGTAAGGGCATACAGGTTTAGCTCTAAAAAAACAGCAGGGCTTTCTGCCGATGAGTGTAAAGAATTAATTTCAAAACACAATCTTAATAATCTTAAAGTAATTAACAGGCAGGCAGATACTTATTTTGTAGGCAGGCAAACCGATAAGGGAAACGCAGTTACTTATTTTAAGCGGTATTCGGGAAAAACTAATTATTTCTCGGCGGCAATAGGAGATTCGGATGAAGATATTCCGATGTTTAAATCTGCGGATAAAAGTTATGCCCCGGCTAATTGTTCCTTTGCCGTTCGCAAATTTGCAGAGCAGAACAAATGTCATGTTGTTTCTAAAAAAAACCAGCAGGGCCTTTATTCGGCTGTTATAAACTTATTAAATGGTGAAAAAATAAAAGAGGCAGAACAAACTATAGATAAAGGAAATGATAATACCGTTCACCGTATATTATTTTCTTTATTATTAAGAGCCGAACAGCCGAAAGCACTAAAAATACCTGTTTTATTAAGAGCAGGTAAGCTGTAAAATTAATTTCTTTCCTGATTATAAGGGATAAATTTTTGCAAATATTTTTTTTGAATAATTTTATATGTTACCCTTGTATTAATCAATATTCAATTTTTTAGTGCGTTAAATTTTATCGTCCTATTTTTCTTAAAGGCTAACTATATAGAATTGCTGTAATTTTTACTTTGCGTGTACAAATTAAGTAACAGATTTAAGGATAATTATGGTTGACCTTAAGAATTTCTATAAGAAGATGGATCGCCTTCTTGCAAAAATTGGATGGGAGCTTTCCGGCTCCGGCTATTTGACTTCAATAGTTAAAGAAATTGAAAATACTTTCGGACAGGATCTTCATCTAAGCAACGGAAGGATTTATGAAAAAAATATAGATGAATTTATTCTTATTTTTCCTTCTTTCGAATTTGAAAATATTCACCTCGCATCCAGCATTCCCGTTATGACGGATACCGTTCAATTAATATTAAATTACCGGATGTACATTTTTGATAACCATAACCTGGCAAGCCACATAAAATTTTTACATGATGAGGAGTATTCCGTACCTGTAGCTTTTATTGTTGAAAACAGAGATAAACAGTGGATCCTTGCCTTTGAATTAAGGAGCGGGTGGAGCAGGGAAGAAATTGAATTTTGTTTAAATGCGGTAAGAATACTTCTGGATTACCGCTTATTTTCCGAATCGATCAAAACCGAATTGGAACAAGCTGCCAGGATACAAAAAAGCCTGCTTCCTATTAGCGCACCCAATGTTCCGGGTTATCAAATTGCGGGTATATCTCAGCCTGCCGCACTCGTCGGAGGAGATTTCTATGATTATTTCTTGTATGACGATGAAAGGTTCGATTGCTTTATTGGCGATGCAAGCGGGCATGGAATTCCTGCGGCACTTATGGCAAGAGATGCTGTTATAGGTTTAAGAATGGAGCTGGAAAAACACTTAAACATGATTCAAGTGTTAAAAAAATTAAACTCGGTTATTTTCCGCAGTGTTTATTCTACAGGTTTCATTACACTTTTTTATGCGCAGATAAATAAAGACGGAAATGTTAGATATGTTAATGCCGGGCATCCCTCTGGTTTTTTGGTAAACAGAAATAAAATTCAACTGCTTAAATCAAACAGCCCTATCATCGGAACACTGGAAAATATTTCGATTAAACAGTCGGATATAAATTTATTGCCGGGTAATCTTATGGTTTTATTAAGCGACGGAATTTTAGAAAGGCACAATAAAGCAGGTGAATTTTTCGGTGAAGAAAGATTAAAAAATTTACTTCTTAAAACAAAAAACAAAAATGTTCATGAAATTCTGGAAAAAATTTTTGTGGAAGCAGATGAATTCGGTGAAGACCAAAAATGGGATGATGATGCAACAATAATTGTAATGAAGCGGATTAAATGAATAATTGTGATTCAGTGCTTTTGATTAATTGGTTTTATTTAGTAAAATCACTTAATAGTAATAACATACTAGTATCTTTTATCCATTCAGCCTAGTATTAATTGATTATAAAAAAATACACACTTACTATAATTGATTTTAAAATGGGGCATGTGTAAATTTTTTACGTACTTAATCTGTAAAAGAAACTAAAACTTAAACAACAAAAAGAGGTTAGAATGGCCAAAAAAGTATCAGAGCAGCTTCAGGATAAGCTTGAAATGGATGCTGGTGACGACGATGAAGCCCGTAACGAGTTATTAAAACAGCTTGTTGCACACCTTAGAGAAAATAGAACTCAATTAAGACAAGGCTGGGCACGGCGTATAACAGAGGCAAAATTACTTACAGCTATGAGCCAGGATGAAATCTTTGCCGAAGCAACCACCATTTATGATAACTATGTGGATGCACTTCAATCCGGTACATTTGAAGCTTTGCAAACTTATGCAAGAGATCTTTCGGAAAGAATTATTCCACGTGGTGTGGAAACCCACGAAGTTATAGGGATTGTTCTGCTTTTGCGTGATGTTCTTGCACGTTCATTATTTGCAAAATACCAGCATGACTTTGCGCTTCTTAACAGGATTCTTGATGCATACGAACCTGCGGCTAATAGAATTGCAAATACGGTAGCCGTAGGTTTTGTACAGGAAAAAGAACGTACCATAAGACAGCAGCAGGAAGCTATACGAGAATTATCAACTCCGGTACTTCAGGTACGAGACAGGCTTCTAATATTACCAATAATCGGAGTAATGGATCCTCAAAGGGCAAGGCAATTAACCGAACAGCTTTTAAGAGGAATAAGAACAAACCGCGCCAAGCTTGTTGTTATAGATATTACCGGTGTAGCTGCTATAGATTCTAACGTTGCAAACCACTTAGTACAAACCGTAGAAGCTTCCCGTTTACTTGGTGCTTCCGTAATTGTAACAGGGCTTTCGCCGGAAATTGCACAAACACTTGTAACTATTGGAGTTGATTTAAGTAAAATGAATACCGTTGGCGATTTGCAGGGAGGCATTGAAGAAGCCGAAAGATTATTAGGGTATAAAGTTATCCCCGTTAAGGATCTTTTATTAGAGCAGCACGGGGGTTAAATATTGGAAGTACCCATACTTAAACAAGATAATTATCTTATTGCCATAATTCAAGCCGCTCTTACAGATGCGGATTTATTAAACCTTCACTACTCGTTGGTGGAACAGGTTGGAAAGCATCGTTCCAAAGGTGTTATTATTGATGTAACTGCTCTTGATGTTATGGATTCTTTTGCCACACGAACTCTTAGATCTCTAGCGCACATGGTTAGGCTAAGAGGAGCTGAAACCGTTATTTGCGGAATTCAACCCGAAGTTGCTTTTACAATGGTTCAGTTAGGTTTAACTCTTGAGGGAATATCTACTGCTCTTGATTTGGAAGAAGGATTGGTTGTATTAAATCGCAGTACCCAAAAGAGAGAGGTCCGGTAATGGAAAATGAATCTGTTGTTACCATTAATTCTGATACGGATATTATTACAGCCAGGGAGTTAGGAAGAAGCATTGGAAAAGAAATAGGTTTTTCCAATTCCGATTTAACTATTATTGCAACTGTTATATCCGAAGTTGCAAGAAATATTTTGGTTTTTGCAAAAAAAGGTGAAATTATTCTTGGCTCCGTAAAACAAAACGGAAGGTCCGGTATTGTTATTATTGCTAAAGACAAAGGACCCGGTATACCGGAAATATCTCTGGCTATGCAGGATGGTTATTCTACAAAAAAAGGTTTGGGCCTTGGGCTGCCGGGCGTTCGCAGGTTAATGGACCAATTTGAAATTATTTCCGAGGTTGAAAAAGGTACAACTGTTACGATGAAAAAATGGCTGGAATAGTGACTAAGATTAAAAATACCTCCATAATAGAATTTGGAGTTGCTTCTATGATTTTACCCGGACAAACGGAATCCGGTGATTTGCACATTATTAGAGAACTAGACGGAATGGTTTTAATTGGAGTGGTAGACGGACTTGGACACGGGAGTGAAGCTGCGCTTGCGGCAAAGGAAGCTGTACGTGTTTTGGAGATGTATTCCGGCGGATCAATTATCAACTCTGTAAAAACCTGCCATGAAAAATTAAAAAACACACGCGGTGCAGTTATGGCTTTGGTATTGATAAATTCCGTGGATGAAACAATAACCTGGTTAAGTATAGGAAATGTGGAAGGTATGCTTTTACATGCCAACATGGAAGTAAATCCTTTTTACGAAAACATTATTATGCGTTCCGGTGCCGTCGGATACCGGCTTCCGCAAATTTATGCTTCGGTTATTACCATCTCTAAAGGAGATATTTTAATTCTTTCTTCGGACGGAATAAGCGATGACTATATACCCAGGATTGTTACCGATGCCAGGTATTTGCATGAACAGAAATTGCGCTCTAAAGATAGAAATAAGATAGATACTACGAATGAGGATTTTTTAACAGCCGAGGGCCCTGTTCATTCTTCAATTGAATTTCAGCCTTCCGCTCCAACAATTTTCCGTTCCCGCAGAATGGATATTGAACCGCAGGAACTTGCTAATTATATTAAAAAAAGATTTGCTAAAGGTACAGACGACGCTTTGGTTTTGGTTGCAAGATATTTGGGTAAGAAATGATGAGAACAGATTTTATTTATAAAGAAGAATTTTTCACTAAATATGAAAATGCCATTAAAAATTTTATTTCCGACGGCAGCGAAACGGAACTTAACATTGCTTACCAGCTTGGAAGAAATGCATTGGACTCCGGCAAAACAATTTCTTCCGCTTTTCTGGTTCATTCCAAAATTATAAGTGAAATTTTATCCGAAGACAATAATGAAGATCAAAAAGAAAAAACTTTTGATGCAATTTCACAATTCTTCCTTGAATTTCTTTCACCTTTCGAAATGACTTTTAAAGGCTTGAACGAAATAATCTTAAACCTTAAAACCGAAATTAATGTTAGGCAAAGTGCCGTAAAGGCATATAAGCAAAGCGAAAAATATTATAAGGCGCTTATTAGTAATGCACTGGATATTTTTACCATACTAGACAGTAAAGGCGTGATGAAATATTACAGCACTGCCGTTGAAAAAATTCTTGGTTACTCCGGTGATGAACTTATAGGTAAAAATGCATTTGCTTATGTCCATCCCGATGATGTTGATAACGTTTTGGAAATATTTTCTAAAACATCCGGCATACCGGAATATACTGCCACGGTTGAATTCAGGTTCTTACATAAAAACGGTGACTGGGTTATCCTGGAAGCTATCGGAAAAAATCTTTTGGAAGATCCTGTTATCAACGGGATAATTGTAAATTCCAGAGATATTACGGATAGAAGAAATTTGGAAGAAGCCAGAAGAAAGTATGAATTTATTGCCAATGCTTCAAACGAATTATTATCTATTGTAAATAGGGATTACAGGTACGAAGCCGTTAACGATGCTTATTGCAAAATATATTATTTAAACCGCACGGACATTATAGGTAAAAAGGTAGAAGAAATATTAGGCAAAGATATTTTTGATAATATTTTAAAACATAGAATTAATGAGTGTTTTAACGATAAAGTTGTTGTTTATGAAGGATGGGTTAATATACCGAAACGCGGTAAAAGGTTTTTGGAAATTACCCTTTATCCTTATAAAAATAAAAGTTCGGTTGTAACGCATATAGTTAAAGTAAAGCGGGATATTACGGAACGAAGAGAAAAGGAAGATGAAATTAAAAAAAATCAATTGCAGCTTGCGGAAGCCCAAAGAATTGCTCACCTTGGAAGCTGGGAATGGATTTCGGATTCCGACATGGTTTTTTGTTCCGAGGAATTTTGCAGTATACTGGGTATTGACAGCCAATATTATCAAATTCAATTTAAAGAATTTTTAAAATTTATTCATCCGGGTAACAGGCAGGACTTTGTTAACTGCTTTTATTCGGCTTTAAGAAAAAATGAACCGTTTACATTGGAACACCGGATTATTACTAACAGCGGAGAAGTCCGTATTATTCAGACAAGAGGTAAAACAATTGAAAATAGTTCGGATATTTCCATTAGAATTATAGGCACCAGCCAGGATATAACAGAACAGGAAGCTGCAAGGCAAGCACTTAAATCTTCGGAAATTAAGTACAGGCGTTTGTTTGAAACTTCTAAAGAAGGGCTTGTTCTAATTGAAGCTGAAACAGGTGAAATTTTTGACGTGAATCCGTATATAATTGATTTTTTAGGTTATACTAAAAGCGATTTTATAGGAAAAAAACTCTGGGAATTAAATGCTGCAAAAGCAAAACCGGAAACTGAAAAAGCTTTTAGAAATATTCTTAATAAAGATTATGCCCGTTTTACCGAACTGGATTTACTTAGTGTTGACAACAGTATTTTGTTTGTTGAGTTCATAAGCATTAAATATTCCATTAACAACCATTATTTAATACAATGCCATTTTTGGGATATAACGGAAAGAAAATATCTGATAGACGAAATAAACCGCGCAATAAAACAAAGAGCGGAAGACATGAGAAGCTTTGCAAATTCGGTTCAGCTTGCGCAGGAAGAAGAACGGCGCAGAATTTCACGTGAACTTCATGACGATATTTGCCAGCGGCTTACTGCTTTGAAATTTCATATAAATATTTTTGAAGATGCCGTTCATGATAAAAAGAAGATTAGTTTAACCCGGTTGGGCGCAGTTAAAAAAGAAATAAATAATTTAATAAACGAAGTAAGAACAATTTCCTCCAACCTTCGCCCGTCTGCTTTAGACCACTTTGGGCTTGTAACTGCTCTTAAGCTGCTATGCTCCGAGTTTAAAAAAACAAACGGACTGGCTGTTTATTTTGAATCAAATATTGAAACCTTTAACAGGTATGAGCCCAACATTGAAATCGGATTATACAGAATTACGCAAGAAGCACTTTCAAACTGCATAAAACATACAAATGTAAAAGAAGTTTTTGTTAAAATTGAAGAAGGGAACAGCCGGCTGGATTTAAGTGTAAAAGATAACGGTGCCGGTTTTAATACAAAGGAATTTTTTAACCATTCGGAGAAAACTGCCGGGCACTTCGGGTTAATAAATATGCACGAAAGAACTGAGTTGATGGGAGGGAAATTTAATATAATCTCTCAGCCCGGAAAAGGCACTATTGTTAGTGTAATTGTTCCATTAATTAAAATAGCTAAAGATGAAAAAGATTAAAATACTTTTTGCGGATGATCATGGTATTGTTAGAGACGGTTTAAGATCCTTATTTAAAAGCGATCCGCAATTTGCAATTGTGGGAGAAGCAGCAAACGGCCGGGAAGCTATTGATTTAATTGCCAAACAAAAACCGGATGTTGCCGTGCTGGATATTTCTATGCCCGACTTAAACGGAATAGAGGCTACCAAAATAATTAAAAAAGATTACCCGGAGACCAAAATATTAATTTTAACGATTCATGAAGATGAAGAATATATTCAGGAAATGATTATTGCGGGCGCCGACGGTTACGTTGTTAAAAATGCGGAAAAGAAAGAAATTTTTGACGGTGTACGCGCTGTTGCAAACAACGAAACATTTTTCAGCCCCGGGGTTTCTAAAGTACTTCTTGAAGGTTTAATTAAGAGAGCGCGAAACGGTGAAAATATTAAGATAAGAGTTGAGAATAATCTTACCAAGAGAGAAATTGAAATCCTGAGGCTGATTGTTGAAGGCTTAACAGGTAAAGAAATTGCGGATAAACTTTACCTTAGTCTTAGTACCGTAAACAGCCACCGGATGAATATTATGAAAAAACTAAACATACATGATACCGCCAGGTTAGTTAAATATGCAATCCAAAAAAATTTGGTGGATGTAAATACACATTAGATAAGCACATACACTTTAATGTTACTGCGGAATTTTTGTTTATACCAAAGTTTAGCTGTCTTCTAAATACGAATTTATTCTCTTAAGGTTTCGGTTCAATTAATTAACCGTATGTAGTATCTATGTTTTCTATAATAAATTGACTATTAACCGTAATCATTTACCATTAAACAATGCTCATTAACAATAACTTTAAGCTTGTTAATTATATATGATGAATTATAAAAGTGATTTTTATTTAGAATTTTAAGCAATTAAGATATGATAAAAATTCAACATAAATGAGTATTGTCTCTTTTTCCTCTTATAATTATTATAGTGACGGAGGAAAATAAAAATGATTGACGAGTTAAAAATAGTTGTTGCGGATGATAACGAAAGTTTTAGGAAAGGCTTTGTAGAATTACTTAATAAGCAAAAGAAAATAAAAGTTATCGGCGAGGCAAAGAACGGAATGGAAGCAATAAAATTAACTTCTTTATTGAAACCCAACCTGGTAATGATTGATATATCCATGCCGGGCATGGATGGAATTTCTGCTGCACGCATAATTAAAAAACAAATGCCGGAGATTTGTGTGGTAATAATTACAATTTATGAAAGTTCGATTTACAAGATATTATCGGATTCTATTTCTGCAGACGGATTTGTTTGCAAGGCTACTCTTTCCGAAGATTTGCCGAAAGTACTTAATAAAATAATTCCTAATATTATTCCGTTCGGCGGAAATACCGGCTCATCATACATAGAGATTTTATAACCGGAAGAAAAAGACATACAATAACAAAGGCAAGAACGAATTATGATTGGTAACGATGATAAATTGGACAGAGAAATATCTTCGATACACGAAGATGATTTTATTAACAGCGGGAACGGAAAAGCCCATTCAAAAAAAAATAAAGTAAATTTTATCGGCAACAGCCCGATTATAAGGGAAATTTATTCTATGATAGACCTTGTAGCGGATTCTACCACACCTGTGCTTATAACCGGGGAAAGCGGAAGCGGCAAGGATGTTGTTGCAAGGTTAATTCATCTTAAAAGCCCGCGTGCGGATTTACCTTTTATAGCAATAAATTGTGCCGCTGTTCCAAAAGAGGTTTTTGAAAATGAATTGTTTGGACACGAACAGGGTGCCTTTACAGGTGCTACATCTAAAAAATCCGGTTACCTGGAAATGGCAAACTGCGGTACTTTGTTTCTAGATGAACTTGCGGAAATGGACCCGGATACACAGGCTAAACTTTTAAGAGTAATAGAAAATAAATCCTTCCGGAGGCTTGGCGGCAAAGGCGAAGTAAATGTAGATGTTAGAATGCTTGCTGCCACTAACAAAAACATTCCGAGTGCGCTTGAAACCGGCGAACTAAGGAGAGATTTATATTACCGGTTCAGTGTAATAGAAATTTATTTACCTCCTCTTAGAGAAAGGAAGGAAGACATTCCCTTGCTTTCCGACCACTTTTTATTTTCCTTTTGCCAAAAACATGGAAAGGAAATAAAAAGATTTTCCGATGAAGCTAAGAATTTATTGACTAAATATAATTGGCCGGGCAATATAAGAGAATTAAGAAATGTTATTGAACGTGTGGTAATAATGTGCCCTAATGATATTATAACACGGAATTATCTTCCGGAAAATATTTTCGGATCCGAAAAGAAAGAAAATTATATAACCATACCCATCGGCACATCCTTAAAAAGCGCGGAGAAAGATATTATATTAAAAACACTTTCAACAGTCTCTAATAATAAGTCCAAAGCGGCAAACATTTTAGGTTTAAGCAGAAAAGCCCTTTATAATAAATTACATAGGTTTGGCCTGGCACCTTAAAGCAAAAAAAAAGAGCCGCATACAGCGGCTCCTTTGACCCACGGATTTTTTCCGTTTTTGTATAACTAGATTATTTAAGAAGGGTCATCTTTTTTTCCATAACTTTGTTGCCTGCACGCAGCATGTATATATATATTCCGCTTGCCAGATTATCTGCATTAAACACTACACTGTGCTCGCCTTCGGGTAAATAATCATTCACTAAAGTTGCAACCTTTTGACCGAGAATATTATAAATATCCAATGAAACATGCTCGGGAACAGCAATAGAAAAATCTATTGTTGTAGAAGGATTAAAAGGATTAGGATAATTTTGTTCCAAACCGAATTTATCCGGTACGTTTTTATTGTTATCTGTTTTAGCAAGTTGATTGGCGGATGGAGTACTTACAAAGCTTAGGTTATCAATGTAATATGTTTTTTGGGCTCCGCTTGTTTCCAAAATATCAAGGCGCTGAATTGAATTGTTATTGGGATTAAGTTTGTTTAAAGGTATTGTAACAAGCGTCCACTGGTTAGAAGGAACACTGCCGTAATTAATTTTCGGAAAAGAGCTGCCTCCGTCATTCTCCAGCGCTACTGATAATGAAACGCCTGATGTTGAATAAACGGCAAACTGAATTGCATTATACAAGCTTGCATCAACAGAATTACCGGAACTCCAGCTTCCATCGTGAAGGCTTAAACCTCCCCATGCATTTTGAACAACCTTAATAGATTTACTGCCCTGATATGCATAATCCGAACTTGCAAAATCTACGGTAGCATTCCAGGAAGCATTTATCCACGGAGAAACAAGCGCATCGTTATACACTGCAAGGGATGCAGTTGTAGAAGAAGTGCCGCCTACAGTAAAATTCCATACGGAAGACCAGGTATCCGTGCCACCGGAATCAACCGATGCAACTTTCCAATAATATGTATTACCGCTTGTTAAATTGCTTATAGCAAAGGATGTTGTCGTATCTGAAGTTTTATTCGTGTAAATATTGGTAAATGCCTGGTCTGTTGCTACTTCAACATTATAAGAAACAGCTCCGGCTGAGGAACTCCAGCTAAGAGTAGTTGAGCTTGTTAAGCCGGTTTGATTATTTGCCGGAGCATTAAGAACAGGTGCTGCCGCAATTGCAGAGGCTTTCCCGGTAAATTTAATATTATCAAGATCAAATGTAACAGTAGTGCCGTTTACATCCTGTATGGTCATTTCGTTAAACGCAAGATTATTAGGATCAAGAGTTGATAGCGGTATTGAAACTACTACCCACTGGTTGGCGGGTACAAATCCGTAATTTATTGTTGGAAATACTCCTTTGGAATTATCTCCGAGATTTACACTTAAATTTAAATTATTAGATTCTCCGTAAACAGCAAATTGAACCGAATTAAAATCCGCGGGATTTATATTTATAATTGATGACCAGGAACCTGAAAGAAATCTTAAAGCACCCCAGGCATTTTGTATTACGTTTAATGAATTGGAAGAACCCGCACAGACAATTTTACTGCTTGTAAAATTAGTTGTAACATTCCATGATGTATTCGTCCAATTGGATTCCAGATTGTTCAGGTAAACATAAAGATCGGATGAGCTAGTACTGCCTCCCCCGGTAGCTACTGTATTGGATACAGTGAATGTTGAAGTTGCAGAAGTTGAGTTACCTGCAGCATCGCTTGCGGTTGCCGTAAAGGTATGTGAACCGTTTGTAACCGTACTTGTATTAAATGCAACATTATAAGGAGAGGCAGTTAAAACATTTCCTAATTGACTGCCGTCTATTTTGAAAGTAACATTCTTAACTCCCACATTATCCGTAGCATTAGCTGATAAAGTAATATTACCGCTGACGGTTGATCCGTTGACAGGAGAGGTAATTGATACAACCGGGGGTATATTATCCGAAACAGTATTGGAAACAGTAACTGTGGCAGTGGCACTGGCAGTATTACCGGCCGCATCACTGGCCGTAGCTGTAATTGTATGCGAACCGTTAGCAATAGAAGTCGTATTGAAAGACACACTGTACGGTGAAGCTGTTAAAGCGCTTCCAGTCTGTGAACCGTCGACTTTAAATATAACATTTTTAACACCAACATTATCTGAGGCGTTGGCAGATAAACTAATGGTGCCGCTTACGGTAGAGCCGTTTGAAGGTGAACTAAGTGTAATTGTTGGTGGAGTAGTATCCGGGGTTTGACCGCCGGAACTTCCGTTAACAGCATTCTTAACAGCTTCCAACATTAATTGCCTCTGGCCTGCCGGATTAGTGCTTTGATAACCGGCTCCCAGTTCCCAAATTATTACGCCGCCTAAACCGTTATTCTTAACATAATTTACTTTAGCCCTGCAGGTTGTGGTATCGTCGTAGGAAATAAACTTATCATTTGCGGAACCGGTGTTATCTATACTAATATAAGCTGCCTGTGCACCGGAATCCCAATGATTGTTCCCCGGCTGGTAATACTGCTGCATAATTGTATAATAAGGAACGTTAGCCTGTACGGTAGGAGCGGTAGTCCATGATTGATCCGGTGCTGTAACACCTCCGGTTGGTGTTCCGGTACCTCCGCTCCATACATATCCGTAAAAGTCAATTCCTATTCCTAATTTATTTTTTGGAATTCCGGCAGTAGAAAAAGAAGATGCCATATCATTAGCGGAAGGAACATATCCCCCGGTACTGGGGAATTTTACTCCTCCGTTGTAAACAGGGGAGTTATGCCATGTAACCCATCCTTGCCATGCGCCGGAAAAATCGTAGGTCATCAAATTTATCTCATCAAAATCGCCGGCTAATGTAGAAAATATTGCAGGTTGCCATTGTGTAGCTGCAGTTAATAAAGGGCGCGGCGAAATAAGATTAAGGGCAGTTCTTAATGCGGTAATAAATGCAGTGTATTGAACCAGGTCGCCTGATGAAATTGGTTCCCAGTCAATATCTATTCCGTCATATCCTCTGCTTTTTATAAAATTAATAAGATTGGATACGAAGGTGGTTAAATTCGTAGGGCTAGTAGCACCCATAAACGCACTTTCGCTGTTCCAGCCGCCAACGCAAATAAGCGCTTTAACCCCGGCCGCATGTGCATCTGCAACTAATGCGGCCGAGTTAGCCGGTGTAATACTATTTGATGAATAATCAAGAGTTCCGTCAGAGTTTGGAACAAGTGCAAAATGAATTATTTGTGTAACTGCACTATAGTCAATATCCTGGGCCGGCAAATAGCCATCGTTATTTTGCCCCTGCATCCAGCCTGCATAGTAAGCCGAAACCCACATTTTGGATTGCGCATGCAAAGAAGTAAATACAAATGCCAAACCTATAAAAATCATTAATAGGATTCTTAACTGCCAGATTTTATTTCTAGCTGCATTATCAGTCATAATTGTCTCCTGTAATTATTGAATCGGTACATTTATCATATTTGTTTTTTATGGCTTTCATTAAATGGAATTAAATTGCTGCCTGTAAAGAATATCGCACAAAACATCTACTACATTTTTAAACTGGAATGCCTGGTCGAATACATGATCGGCACCTGCCTGCTGCCAGCGCTTTATATATAGCGGAGAGATGTTATTACTTAAAACAATAACCCGTAGGTTTTTATTTTGCTTTTTAATTTTCATCAACTCATCCAGTTCATTGTGGATTAGGTTATGAAGCGCAATAATGAGAATATCGGGTTTAAATTTGTTTGCAGGTTCTATAGTATCGTAAACACCTTTTGTAAAGGCGACTATTTCCAAATTAGAGATTTCTGAAAAAATCGAAAGAAGCCGGCTTCTTAAAATTTCGGAATCTGTGGCTATTATTAATTTCATTATTACTCTAATTTACATCGCAAATAATTTTCGATTCAAAATTAGAGATGCTAAATTTTCTGCGGTATAGAACAACTGATTAAAATTATGTATGAAATTGTTCGCAACGGTTTGTAGTATTTTTTACTACATGAGTTGTATTATTGCAGATAGTACGAAAAGTAATTACATAGAGGTATGTTTTATTTAAATACTTGAATGCAGAATTACCGGGATAGGGAATGAGGCTTAATAATAATGCGGCTCTTTTTCTAAATAACAAAGGGTGAGGCTTTGCTCACCCTACGAAAATTATTTCTATTGCAGGTTGAAGAATTATCTTAACAAAATCATTTTTTTTGTTTCGGAAAATTTTCCAGCCTGAATCTTGTAGAAGTATACCCCGCTGGATATCCCCGCTGCATTGAATAAAACCGAATAAGAACCCGCGGGTCTCTCTTCGTTTACAAGTGTTTTAATTTCTTTACCTAAAATATCGTAAACTTTAAGAGTTATAAACTGCCTGGAAGCTAACTTAAATTCTATGATTGAACTCGGATTAAACGGATTGGGGTAATTCTGTGCCAATGAAAATTCCGATGGAATTTTTACTTTAATTTCTTTTACTCCGGTTATTTCGGATATAGGCCTTCTCCAAACAGAGCTATTGTTTGTTGCAGCATATAAGTAACCGTTGTTAAAGGCAAAAGATGTAACATATTCATTAGGCAAACCAACAGGTATCCAGGTCGAATCCCAATTTTTAAGCCTGTAAATACCGCTGCTCCATGTTCCCGCAAAAAGATTAGTGTCTACCACCGTTAGTGCGGTAACATCGGTAATTAAAGAGGTATGAGTCCAGTTTGCGCCGTTATCGCTAGAACGAAAAACACCCATACCAAAAGTGCCGGCAAAAAGCTCATTGCCCTTAACGGTAAGTGCATTTACCAAATTTCCTGTAAAGCCGTTGTTAACTTTTGCCCAGCTAGTTCCGTAATCAGTTGAAAGGAACACGCCATGCCCGGTTCCTGCAAAAAGATTATTACCAATAACAGCAAGGGAAGTAACATTCGTATTTGTGTCTGCGGCAGTAGGTAAACCGTTACTAACCCGGCTCCATGTACCGCCGTTATCCAAAGATTTATAAACCCCGCCTTCAACACCGGCTTCAAAAGGTTTTGTTGCTGCAAATACAAATGTACTAATAAAAGCAAACGAAGTAATAGAAGCACCTTTTTCAATTTGAATCCAGCCATCCCAATTTACACCTGCATCCGATGAAACATAAGCATAGCCGTTTACATCGCCGGCAAATGCGTAAAGGCCGCTTCTAAAAGCTACGGTTGAAAAATCCGCCCAACGATAATAATCACTTCCATGCAAGGTAGGATTATCCCACTCTGCCCCGTCATTAGACGTGCGGAAAATGCCGGCGCTAGTTGCATTAAGAATGCATCCGTTGCTTGCTGCAATTCCATTTGAACAAAAATCCGGAACACCGGAGTTAGCACGAACCCAGCTCGCTCCATCATTGTTGGAAACATAAATTCCGGTAGAAACATTTACTGCGTTATCTCCTGCAATTAGGTTACCTCCTGCAAAACAAAGCGCTTGAATGTTTGCCCATGGAAGTCCTTCGGTTTCGGATGTTGAAATATCAGTCCAATTTACTCCGCCGTTTGTGGTTACACCTATTTTTTGTCCGGCTGCAAATACTTTAGAACCGTTAAAGGCAATTGCCCCAATATAATTGGAAGGGGATTGACCTAATTGCAGCCATCCGGTACCGTTATTAGGAGATGTATATACGCCGTTTGCCCAGATGCCGGTATAAATGTCTGTTCCATTAACAGCAAGTGAAATAGGACTATTGTTTGGTAAACCGTTACCGGCAAAAGTCCAGTTATTTCCGGAATCAGTTGAAAGATAAACGCCCCGATCTTCTTCCACACCCGCAAATATGTTGGTACCGCTAACTGCTAAACAATTTACCTGAAGAGATCCTAACCCGGTATTTACCTGATTCCATGTCGTACCGTTGTCTGTAGATAAATATACACCTTCTGAATATGTACCCGCATAGACATTATCTCCTATAACAGCAAGGCAGGAAATTGTTTCATTATTCAGCGGAGTTTGTACCCAAATTAAGCCGTTAATATCTTTAACATACACTCCGTTATCGTAAGTACCGGCAAAAACTTTCTTACTGTTTACCGCAACAGAACGAACATCTCCGTCCATTATACCAAAATTAGAATGGCTCCAGCTTAATCCGGCATCTTTAGAAACCAAAACTCCGCCGTAGGCAGCAGCATATACTGTATTACCGCTGACAAAAAAATTATTTATGAAACCACCGGTAGGATCTAATTGTACCCATTGTGCATTAACACTTGAAACACTTATTAATAAACATATTAATTCTATAAGTGTAAATGTTATCTTTTTCATTTTAGCTCCCATTTAATTTTTATTATAATTGGATTTTAAATAAGGTTATTACTTCCTTAAAATTTAAAATCTACACCCACTGCCACAATGTAAAAACCGAATCCTGCGCGCGCTTGAAAAGCTAAATTATCCGAAAAAAAGTATCTTATACCGACACTTCCGCCGAGAGTAAAACCTCCGGCACTAGGGCTGTAATATTTATTCAAATCCGAATAATTACCTTTCCATGACCAACTAGCTACCTCATATCCCAAAATAATTCCTACGAAAGGATCCCACTTTTTATTATCAAGTACAAAATGATACATCCCGGAAACACCGAAATCAATATAAGTCCAGGAACCGACATCCGAGTAACCGAAATCGTTTGTTCCGTAAGTAAAATAGTCAAACACTCCGCCGATGCCGATAATTCCGGGTCCAACTTCACCTGGATCAGTAATACCACGTTCATAATCGAGACCTAGAGTAAGAGCACTCCCCACGCCGCTCAATCCCACATGAGCACCTAAATAATTTCCTCCTTTTACAAATTGTGCGTTTGCCGTTGAGGTAAGCAAACCAAGCACAGTAAAGATTATTACAAAAGTAACTAACATGCTTTTTTTCATTTTTTACTCCGATATTTTGTTAATGCTTTATATATTAAATAGGCTGTAATAGTGGCCGTACAACTTCAGCTTGCTTTTATTTATTTTAACAGCATGAGCTTTTTAACTGCCGTATAACCTTTTCCATTTTCTCCAACAGCTTCAATTCTATAGAAATAAACACCGCTTGGCAAATTTGAACCATCAAAAGACTCTTTATATCTTCCCCCCTGGAGGTTTTGGTTAACCAAAGTCCTAATCTCTTGCCCAAGTGAGCTATATACTTTCAATGTCACCTGGCTTCTATAAGGAATTGTAAATTCGATTTCTGTTAGAGGGTTAAAAGGATTTGGATAATTCTGCATCAGCGCAAAGCCGGCTGGCCTTGCAAATTCGTTATCTTTTACCCCCGTAATGGTATTATCAAGAACCATGTCGTCGAAGAGAGCATAAGTACCAAAATGCCAGTTGCCGGAAGCAGTATCCGGAACTGTCCAGATATCAATGCTTGCTGTGTCTCCCACTGTGCCGCTAATTAAAGGAACACCAACAGCGAAGGCCGTCCAAATATTTGCCGGTTTAGTTATTTCAAAAGTGTTTGCTCCTTCCAAACGACCTATTAAACCGTTAGGGCCGTAAATCCAAATAAAAATTGTAATGCAGTCTCCGCTATCAGGATAAAATTGATACCATCCTTTAAGTGAGAAAGTTGAACCAGAAACAGGAATGGAATCCTGGGTAGCGGTACCTAAGAATGCCATTCCAAAAAAATTTGAATTTGAAAGTTTTAAAGAAGAAGCTCCGCTGTGAGCGGTATTTGATTGAGAAAGTGCGCCGCCCGTCCAAAATGCAGGACTATTACCGTTCCAGGTTTCAAATCCCGGATTCTTTAAGAAATTCTGTGCCGGTGTATATTTGCTAATAAACAGCATCAAAATGAACAAGAATGTAAAAATATGTTTCATTGTATCCTCCTTTTTTGTTTATTTTATTCCAATTCCCTTAGAAAATTCATTATTAATATTACAACCACAACAATAACCAGAACGATAATTGTGTTAATAGCGAGAGTGATTAGCTTTTCCTTCCTTTTAACTTTTTCAATATTAGTTTTCATAAACACCCGGTAAATGATGCACAAAAATAATTTTTAGTTTAAGGAAGTGCTGTCGGAATTGATTCAAACTTTAGCGGATTTGTTGCAAAGTTCGCTAAATTCTGATGGAAGGCAGCCGAATTGGTTGTGAAATGCTTTGGTGAAATGGGAAGGGCTGTTAAATCCTATTTCCAGTGCAACTTGAGTAATGCTCAAATTTTTTTGCAATAATAACCGGGCAGCATGTTTTAATCTTATTAGTCTAATAAATTCACCCGGAGCTTTGCCTGTTAAAGCAAGAAGTTTTCTGTGAAGCTGGCTTCTGCTTAGAAACATTTCTCTTGCAAAAGCCTCCGCATCGAAACCGGAATTGGAGATATTTCTTTCTGTCAGAGCAAGAGCTTTTTTCAAAAATTCATTATCAATGGAGGTAGTTGTAACAGCATCCGCACTTATTTTTATTTCCCTGGAAAATTTTTCTTTTAATTGCCTGCGCAGTTTAAGTAAGTTCTTAACTCGTACAAAAAGTTCTTTTGAGTCGAACGGCTTTGTTAAATAATCATCGGCGCCGGTTTCCAGGCCTTCAATTTTGCTTTTGAACGATACTTTTGCCGTAAGAAGTATTACCGGTATGTGAGAAGTTTCCCAGGTCGTTTTAACCTTAGCACAAAATTCTATCCCGTCCATAACCGGCATCATTATATCGCTAATAATCAGGTCAGGCATTTTTTCAATTGCCGTTTTCAATCCTTCTTTACCGTTCTCAGCTTCAATAATAGAAAGCGCCATGTTAAGCTGCCCCATTTGAAAACCGGAGGCAAGTAAACCGGATAAATATTTTCTTACATCGTAAGAATCTTCTACAATTAATATTAAAGATCTTTCGGTCGAATTAACCGGCACACCGGAAGCAGTTAACAGTTCATCTTTACCATTACCGGGATCAGCTTTAATCGATACTTCATCCTGTATAAGTGAGGTATTAATCTGAATATTTTTTTCATAAATTTTTTCATTTTCATCCAGGTAAGAATCCCTAAGCGGAATTGATAAAATAAACTCCGTTCCTTTGCCAGGTTCACTTTGAACGGAAATTCTCCATTTGTGAAGTTCAACTAATTCTTTTACCAGCGCAAGCCCGATACCGGAACCGCCGAAGGATTTGCTGGGTGAATCGTCTGCCTGGTAAAACCTGTTAAAAATTTTATCCAGTTTATCTTCCGGAATACCTATACCGGTATCACTTATTTTGACTTCCGCATAGTCGGCATCATTTAATCCGGTTGAAACAGTAATAGTTCCGTTTGCGTTTGTAAACTTAAAAGCATTGGAAAGTAAATTGTTAATAATTTTTTCAAGTTTGTCGCGATCAATCCATGCTGTTATTGAATCTTTGTTACAGTTAAATAACAGTTTAATATTTTTTTGTTTTGACATATACTCAAAAGTCTGAAGTATTCCTTTAACAATTATAATCAGATTTTCCTGCCTGGCTTTTAAAGGAATAGATGCGGCTTCCAGTTGGGAAAGTTCAAGTAATTGATCAATCAAGTTCTGCAGCTTTTGACTGTTCCGGTAGATCATTTTCATTTGTTCTTCGTACCCGTTCTTCCATAAATTTTTTTGGGAGAATTCATTTATCAATTGTTCAACCGGGCCTTTAATAAGCATTAAAGGCGTACGAAATTCATGCGATAGATTTGCAAAGAAACGTGATTTAAGATTTTCCAATTCCTGAAGCTTTTTCGTTTCAAATTCCCGCATCTTAAGTTCATTCCTTAATTCCGCCCTGTTTATTTGAAATTTCCTTATTGCCAAAAGCCCGGCTGCAATTAGAAAAACATATAAAGCATAAGCCCAAACGGTTCGCCACCAGGGCGGCATTATTATTATTTCCATTTCTGCAGGTGTTTCAACGGAAGCTTCATCACTGTTTGTTGATTTAACATTAAAAATATATTTGCCGGAATTCAAGTTGGTAAAAGCTGCATAATTCCGGCTACCGGCCGGTACCCAATCTTTATTAAATCCGTACAATAAATATGAATATTTTATTAAGGAAGGAGCGTTATAATCATCAGATGAAAAATAAATTGTAAATGTATTCCGGTTGTAACTAAGAACGATTTTTTTAGTATAAGCAATATCTATTTTAAGAAATGAATTATTTGATATCGTTACCCGTTTATTATTTACGTAAAAACCGGTAAATAAAATTTTAGGCTGAAATCCCGATTGATGAATATCTTCCGGCCTGAAAATATTTAAACCGCTGTTATTGCCTGCATAAATAATTCCATCCTTGCTTTTAATTAATGCCCCGGAGCTAAAATTATTTCCGCTTAATCCGTCATAAGCGGAAAAGTTAATAAATTTTTTATTTTTAACAATAAATTTAGTTAAGCCGGAATTTGTGGCTAGCCAGAGATTTCCGGAATCATCTTCCACAATTTGAGAGATAACATCGTTGGAAAGTCCATCATTAACCGTATACCGTTTTGAACTTACAATAATATCATCATAATCATCAAAGACTTTTGTATTCTTAATTTCCAATCTGCATAATCCGTCGGCTGTTCCAATCCAAAGTATAGTGATGTTTTTTTTAGTAAGATTATTTTTTTGCTCGCAAATAGATAAGATATTTTTACAAATTATTTTTAATTTTTTATCCGTCACCTTAAAGAATTCGAACATGTTTAAGTCTTTAAACAAATTTTTCTTCCGGTGCACCAGGTTTAATCCTCCTCCGTTTGTGCCAATCCACATTCTGCCGTAACTATCCGGGTAAATTTTCCAAACATCGTTAAAACTAATTCCTGAAGAAGAATTTAAATTACTTCTAAAAATTTTTTGATTTCCGGTTTTGGTATTTACAACTGCAAGACCTCCTCCCCAAAAACCGGCCCAAACAAGGCCTGAACTGTCTTCATAAATAGATTTAACATAATTATAAGGTGTAATCCTTTCGGTAGGAGAATGGAAAGTAATATGATATATTTTTTTGGATTCGGTATTTAATTTGTAAAGGCCCTTTCCATACGTACCAATCCACAAAATGCCGGGCTTACCTTCTGCCAGGCTCCAGATATTAATTCCTTCAAACTCAGGAACAGCAACTAGCCTTGGATAATTATTACCCGGCGTAATAAATTTTAGTCCTTTGGTTGTCCCGATATAAATAGCTCCGTTCTTAATTTGCGCCAAAGCTTGAATATTTAATTCATCAATATTTTTTTTATCTGCAGCGGTAAAATTTTGTAGGATGTTATTGCTAAATTTTAATTCCTTTTCCGGAAGGCAGCTTATTCCGTCTTCGGTAGCAATCCATAATACTCCGGAGTTATCCAAAAGCAAATCGTTAATTTGATCTCCAACCAGACTACCGGAAATCCTTTTAACGTGGTGCCACTCTAAAATTTTTTTTGTAGATAGGTTAAAATTTATAAGGCCGCTGTAACTGCCCAGCCATAATTCCGTACCGCTGTTTGATTTTTTTTCAACAACGGATCCTATGCTATTGGAAAATTGGCTTAAAGGATTTTTTAAAGGTATCAACTTCTGAAAAGTTTCATCATTAGAGTTGAATAATGTTATTCCCATATATGTAGCTATATAAAATAAATCCGGGTTAATTTTGGATCTTGTAATATTCCATATAATATTACTTGTTAACGGCCCGTTGTTTAACCGGTATTCAAAATATTTTTTAAACAGATTCTTATTTTTTTTATAATTAAAAATATTTAATCCGGCATAGGTGCCAATCAACAAATTACCGCTATCATCAGGTACAATTGCATTTATAAAATCGTTACTTAAAGAATTCGGATCATTATCATTGTGAATCCAGTGTTCAACTGATTTGCTTTCAGGATTAAATTTGTAAAGCCCTTTGTTATAAGTTCCAGCCCAAATATTTCCTTCTTCATCTTCGAATAAGCTTGAAATATAATTTTCTGCATCGCTGCTGCCGCATATATTGAAGTGCCGGAAAATATTCTTATCAGGTTCATACTTATCCAGACTGCCGTTTTTAGTACCAATCCAGATGCAACCGGATTTTCCAAGGCTCAAAACCCATACACCGTTGTTTGATAAAGTATTTTTGTCATTCGGATTATTTCTGAAAGTACGAAATTCTTTGCCGTCAAACCTTGTAAGGCCGTTTTGCGTTCCTATCCAAATAAATCCTTTGGCATCCTGAATTATGCTTTTTACATGATCATCCGGTAAACCTTCTGCAACAGTTAGATTGCGGAAGATATTGTTTTGAGCGGATAAATTAACCAGACAACAAAATACTATGGCAGCAAAAATTTTCAAAATTTCCCTTTTAACCCTTTTAATTTGGATATATAAAATAAATATAATTTTTGAAAAAAACATATTGGTTGTTTTTAATAACTTCTAATATTATTTTTAATCATAGCTTCTCAAAGCAATTTTTAAAAGTGGATTATATAAAATAGATTTATAAGCGGGGATCGTATGAACTTGAATCAGGTATTATTCATTTCTTTGGAATCACTTAAAACTAACAGGCTAAGAACCTTTCTTACAATTCTGGGAGTTGTTGTGGGTATTTTTTCTATAATAGTTATTATGACTATAATAACCATGCTTCAAACTACAATAGAAGATGGTTTGCAGTTTTTAAGTAAAAACACATTTGAAATACAAAAGTACCCTGCAATTATGAGTCACGGCCAATGGCATTTTTATAGAAACAGAAAAGATATAACCCTTGAAGATTTTTACCGGCTGCAGGGAATGATGAAAAACGTTGAGCGAATGGGCGCTTATTTAGGTTCCGGAGGAAAGGTTGCAAAATTCGGCAGCGAAGAAACAAACCCCGATACTCATTTAATAGGTGTTACACAAGGCGTTTACAAAACACTAAATCTCGAAATTGAATTCGGGCGTGAATTTTTGGAGAACGAAATTAAATTTTCTTCACGTGTTTGCGTACTTGGCTATGCCGTTGCAGAAAAAATATTTCGTAATATTGATCCTCTCGGCAGGGAAATTAGGGTTGACGGTAAACCGTACAGGGTTATAGGCGTATTAAAAAAGAAGCCCGAAATATTCGGGCAGACGCAGGATAATTATGTTGTTATACCAATTACAACCTTCCGGGCATTGTATGGTAAAAAACATGCCAATGTATCAATAACCGTTATGTCTTCTTCGGAAGAAAAATATTTGGCTGCTATTGAAGCAGCAACCGGTTATATGCGGACTATCCGCAAAGTTAAACCCGGTAAGGAAAATGATTTTGAAATATTCAGCAACGAATCCGTAATGGATCAAATTAATGATATGACTGCGGGAATTAAAATAGGCGCAATGGTTGTTTCTATTATTGCACTTATTGCCGCCGGTGTAGGGATTATGAATATAATGCTTGTCTCTGTAACAGAAAGAACAAGGGAAATAGGAATTAGAAAAGCAGTCGGCGCAAAAAAGAATATAATTCTTTTCCAATTTCTTATTGAAGCAGTTGTACTTTCATTAATCGGCGGCTTAATTGGTATTATTCTCGGTGTAGGAATAGGCAATTATGCCGGTTCGTTTTTAAATGCCGTAACTGTTATTCCATACGATTGGGTTTTTATAGGTTTATCTATATGTGTGCTGGTAGGAGTTATTTTCGGAACTTACCCGGCATACAAAGCTGCCAACCTGGATCCCATTGAAGCTTTAAGGTATGAGTAGGATAACAATTAAAATTTTTGCTTTGCGTAACTTCGATTAATTATTTTTTTATTTTTAAAAGGGCAGGCTGTGAAGATTTCTCAATTGTTGATTACCACTTTAAGTATTATTCTTATAAACTTTGTTAAAGTTACAGCACAAGATTCCACTTCAATAGTAATTGCAGTGTTACCCGTAAGTTCAAACGGTATAGATACCATTTCGGTGCATACAGTACAATCAATTCTTGAGCTTGCACTTGCAAAAGAAAAAAACATAAAAGTTATAACTTTTGCCGAATTAAATAAGTATACCGGTATAAAGGAATGTTCTGATAGTAAATGTGCGGTTGAAATAGGAAAGCAGGTTGGTGCATCCAGAGTATTAGGATGCAAGCTTGCCGAACTCGGCAATAAGATTATTGTTCAATATTTTGTTACCGATGTAAAATCCGGCAGAGATGTTTTACTAGACCAGGTTACGGCAGAAAGTGTGGGAGACCTTCAACCTGTAATGGAACGAATCGCATTAAGTGCTGCTTTGCTTAAACCGGTATCCGGTACAGCGGAGGTCGGTAAAATTTATAAGGAGGAATCGGAAGAGCCCTTAAGAAGATCTTCCAGAAAAAATATCGGTATAACGTTTGGTTATCTTTATCCGCAGAACGGGTACGACAATGTTGACAAAAGCTTTGTTGTTAATTTTAACCTTGATTACGAATTACCGGATTATGCAGTTGGTTTAATGCTGGCTGCAAGAAAAGGTTTTGCAATGAACATCTATGCCGATTATTTGTTTTCAAGAACGGATCTTTGTCCCTTTTTGGGCGGAGGTTTCGGCTTTCATTGGGTTGCGCACAATTCACCTGTGTATTATTTTGCAAATAATAATAGTGAAAAAAAGAGCACCGACGGGTTTGAATTTTCGATTAACTCCGGGTTAAGAATTTTGCATACTTATAATTTTCAGATAGTTATCAACCTAGAATATACATTCTCTTTCAATGATTACAATGATCAGGCAATAATATTTTCAATAGGAATATTATAATTAAATAATTTATAAAAAAGTTTAGTGTGTTTGTCTATAAAAAATAAAAGGAGAGAGCCATGAAGACAAAAACTATTCTTTTTGCTGCGCTGATAAATCTTTTCCTGATTTCAATTTCATTTGGGGAAGAAAAAGCCGATTTAATATTATACAACGGTAAGATTATTACTGTTGATCCGCAGGATAATATTGTTCAGGCAATTGCAATTAATGGCGATAAAATTATTGCACTAGGAAATGATTCTGATATTCTTTCTTTAGCCGGTTCTACCTGCAGGCTTATAGACCTGAAAGGGAAAACCGTTACTCCCGGCTTAATAGATTCCCATTATCACATGATGTATTACGGTGCCCAGTTTTGGCCCGGTTATTTAAATATCCGCTATCCCGATGTAACATGTAAAGCCGATCTAATTAAAGTTTTGGGCGAATATGTGAAGCAGTTGAATCCGGGTGAGTGGATTTCCGGTAATCAGGGGTTTACATTAAAGGAAGATGAAACTCTTGATAAAAATGATCTGGATGTAGTTGTACCGAACAACCCGGTTTATTTACGCCACAGCAGCGGCCAATTTTCAGTAGTGAATTCGACTGCACTTAATATTGCACATATAGACAGCAGCACGCCGAACCCGCCCGGCAGCTTAATAATGCATGACGAGCATGGATTTCCAAACGGAATTTTATCCCATTATCCGGCAGAAAATCTTGTTGGTCGATATGCAAAAGGATATGGCGACCGCAGCGATGAGCAAAAATTTGAAGACATAGAAATCGGACAGTCACTTTGCTTTCAGGAAGGCTATACTTCTGTGCAGGATGTAATTATAAGTAATTTTAGAGATGTTCAGCTATATAAAGATTTTGCAGACAATTCCAGGCTTAAGATAAGAGTATATGCTATGGTATTTATTGATACCGAAAAAGAAGCAGATTCACTTGTAAAAATGGAGAAGAATTTTGATTCCGGGCGTTTCAAATTTGCCGGATGGAAATTAGCAATGGACGGAGGAATTGCCGGCAGAACAACATTATTATATAATAAAACTCTTCGTGCTGCAGAGATTTCCTACCCTTATCATACGCAGGATGAATTAAACAGAATTATTAAAATATTGCACGATTCAGGCTATCAAGTTGCCGTTCATGTTGGTGGTGATGAGGGAATTGATATGACTCTTACAGCTTTCGAAAAAGCAATGAACGAAAATCCGCGTCCTAACCCCAGGCACCGGATTGAACACGGACTTTTTCCTACTACAGAAGCTTTGCAAAGAATGAATAACGACAGTATTATTCTTTCCACTCAACCGCAATGGATAAACTGGTATAGCGACGGCTTCAAAGACTATACCGACGACGCAACTATGAATAAATTTTTACCTTTGAAAACCATGCTGAATATGGGAATTCATCTGGCATTCGGCTGCGATGTACCTGCTTCACCATACCCCGATCCTAAATATGCATTTGCCGGTGCAGTTTTACGAAGAACCGCATTAGGAACATTATTTACACAGAATGAATGTCTTACAAGGCAGGAAGCATTAAGAATACACACTATGGGCTCTGCCTATGCAGGAAGAGCCGAAACTACAACAGGCTCGCTTGAAACCGGCAAATATGCGGACCTTGTAATATGGTCTGCCGATTTGTACACCTTAACTCAAAGTCAGTTTAACAGCCTGGAAGCTGAAATGACAATTGTCGGTGGTGAAATAGTTTACGATAACGGGAAGAATGTTGTTTTAACTTCTTTAAAAAACGAAATAAATAATAAAATATTGAACTTTCAATTAATGCAAAATTATCCTAATCCCTTTAATCCGCTAACGATAATAAAATATTCAATTCCAAAAACATCATTTGTTTCTTTAATTATATATAATGCCATCGGACAATTTGTTAAAAGCTTAGTTAATGAAACTAAACTTCCCGGAAACTATAGTGTCACTTTTAACGGCTCAAAACTTCCAAGCGGAATATATTATTATAAAATTACAGCAGGTAAATACAAAGAGGTTAAAAAATTTATTTATTTAAAATAGATACTATAATATAATAAGCGACCGGCTTTTTTTATTAAATCTAATAGTTAACATCGTACCGGATGCAGTTAACCCGATTAGTAAGCCAATCCAAACTCCAACTACCTGCAAATGGAATGTAAAACCAAGCAAATAACCGGTTGGCAGAGCTAGTACCCAGTACGCAATAAATGTAATTACTGTAGGGCCTTTTACATCTGTTAATCCTCTTAATATACCTATTCCTACAGCTTGTGTACCGTCCGATATTTGGAAAATTGCAGCAATTATTAAAAGGACAGATGCATATTGAATAACCACGGGATCGTTAATATAAAGAGAAGGTAAAAATTTTCTAAGGCTTATAAAAATAACTCCGCTGCATGCCATTAAAGATGCACCTAAAATTATAGCAGTAAATCCCGCTTTTCTTACTTCACTTACATCTTGTTTGCCCACTGCATTGCCTACACGGATTGCTCCTGCGGATGAAATACCTAATGCTGCCATAAAGGATATAGATGCCAGGTTCATCGCAATTTGATGCGCAGCTAATTGTTTTGTACCGAGCCAGCCTATCATAATAACTGCAAAAGAAAAAGCTCCTACTTCAAAAACATACTGAAGAGCACTCGGGATGCCGAGGTCTAAAATCTTTTTTATTATGTGTATATTAAATCTATAACGATTTAATTCTAGTTTATACCGAGAAAATTTTTTTGAATTTATTACGTAAAACATAATAACAATTCCCATAAAAATTCTTGAAGAAAAAGTGGCCCATCCCGCACCGTTTAGTTCCAATTTTGGGAACCCGAATTTGCCGTATATTAAAACCCAGTTAACAATTCCGTTAATGATGTTTGCTAAAAGAGTAATTAACATTGCCGGCTTCATTACCGAAAATCCTTCAATAAATTGCTTATACGTTTGGAACAGCATTCCCGGTATCATTGAATAGCCTAATATTTTTGTGTAAGAAATTGCCTGCCGGGCAACTTCAGCGGGCTGATTCATATATTTTATTAAATCGGAAAAGATGATGGTAATTATCATTAACAAAATGCCTACGGATAAATTAATAACAAAAGATTGTCTGAACAAAACCGTACAATCTGAAAGTTTGTTTGCACCAATTGAAATTGCTACGAGGGGAGTAACGGCATAAGAAATTCCTAAGCCGATAATTAAAACTAAAATAAATAAACTATTGGCTAGGGATGCTGCTGCCAGTGGTGTTGCACCAAGACCTCCAACCATAATGGTGTCAACCACCCCCATCATAATCATTCCAAGCTGCCCGATCATTACCGGGTAGGCAAGGTTAATAGTATCTATTACATGGTTTCTTACACTTTGCATTTGGTATGCGGAAATTCCTTTTTAGATAAAATGCATATCCTAAGTGTTAAGATAATATAAATTAAGGAAAGATTGAGATATTTGGATATCGCTTTAGAATTAATAGTTAAAAAGTTTAGTAACAGTAACTGAACCGTAAAATTAACTAATTATTTCACAAACTATTTACTTTTTCTTTTTCACTTTGCAACTGCATAAACAGAGCTGCCTTTTCCGTTTGCTGATGTAAACGGGTAATTATATGCGGCGGTTATACTGTCTATTTGCTTCATTGAATAATGATTTGTAACAGGTTGGCTGTTTACTATAGTAACTTGTTTTATCTTAGCAGTATTATTTTTAACGGAATGATTCCCGAATATTCCCACTGAAAACATTCCTCCGAATAAAAATACCAGGCTAAATAATACTATTATTGCGACTAATAATTTCATTTAAATTCCCTCAAGTATTTAATGTCACTAACAAAATAAGATATAAAATCTTTTTAAGCAATTTCAATAATAAATTTGTGTTAATATGAATTTTAAAAATTACAATGTCAAATCATTTTCGATGAATGACCTATCTTTTACAAACTGGAACACAGTCTGTAAATTCATTTTTATTATAACTAACCGCTTAGGCCGGTAATATTGAATTTAATGCCTATAATTCCATTAATTTATTCAACATAATTTGAGGTTATTCGCGTAACAACCTAATTTTGCAGAAATATTTCTTTTTATATAAACGGAGGAAAAAATGGGCCAAACAAAAGCAAACATAGTAATTTTAATTCTAAGTTTATTCCTGGCACTGCTTGTAATAGTTGTAAGCAGCTTCGGATTATTCTACCGGAATATATATTCAAAAGAAACATTGAACTGGGTAACGCAGGCATTCGGTCAGGATTTAGCAGATCTCTTTATTGTCACACCGCTACTAATAATTACTTCAATTATTTCTTCAAGAGGAAATAGAGCAGCATTAATGCTTTGGGCCGGCAGCCTGCTTTATCTTGCTTATACTTTTGCAATTTATTGCTTCGATCTTCACTTTAACAGTATGTTTGTTTTTTATTGCTGGATCATGGGGCTTTCGTTTTATCTGTTTTTATATTTTTTATTTATTAGCTTAAAAGAACCGAAAGAGGAGTGGGGAATTAAAAAAATTCCTGTAAAATCTGCCGGGATATTTATTCTTGTTTGTGGAATCTTGTTTTATATTTTATGGTTGTCCGGTATAATCCCTGCAATACTAAAAAATACTGTGCCTCCGGAAACAATCGAAATTGGGATGCCTACAAATCCTGTTCACGTACTTGATTTATCAATTATATTACCGGGCTTAATTTTAACATCAATTTTATTATTAAAGAAAAAGAAAATAGGGATAATGATTACACCTGTAGTGCTTACCTTTTTTGTTTTAATGGATATAACAATTGGTATGTTAAATTTTTTTTTAAAGATGGAAGGTATGGCTGAAGATTATTCGGTATCGGTTATAATGAGTGTACTTGCTGTTTTAAGTTTGGTTTTTCTAATGCGGTTTGTTAGAAATGTTAAATCTATTTGATAAATATTTTTTCCTTTTTATATTAATCTCGGATCTAAAGGAATAGCTCTAGGCGAAGGAAATTTGATATTATTAAAATCCGGGTGGTTGGTATTCAAAATAAAATTAAATTCGGACTTAATAACTGCGCTGAGAACTTTTAGCACAAGAAACCTGCGGTTATCATGCCATTTGTCTCCCAGGTTCCGGGTTAACTCAAGAGTTAAATTCCAGTTTGTTTTATAAAATGAATTAGGTACTTCATCAATGGGAACAATATTAGGATCTATTTCAATATACGTAAAATGATATTCTTTCCTTATAGCCTCAAAAGAAAGAGAATAAGCTTTTAATTCCAAAACACACAAAGCTAAAGAAGAAGAAAAATATAATACTCTTTTACCATACGAATGCCATTGCACGGGAATTTGGCTTGCACCGGAAGGGTTACTTGGTTCATATACATTTCGGCAGATTCGATAAAGCCCCGGCAATTAATAAATTCCAAATTCTATTTGATGCTACGTTTCTTCTACTCTTCTTCGTCCCGATTCGGTTTTTAGAAGTTAAATTGGCTTATTACCATTAAGAGAAAATATAGGGCTGTGCAGCCACCGGTTAAACTCGTCATCGGAGCCTAAAACCTTTTTCCCTAATTTTAATATACTCTCCAGCACTCTAAGCCTGTCTTTTTTTTGTTCGGATATTAACGTAGAACTTTTTTCTTGTTTTGTCCATCTTGTAATAGTTTTGCTTGCTACATCTAATACATCAGCAATATCATTTATCGTTATGGCATATTGGGCATTAAGTTCTTTTATTTTTCGGGCTGGTGTTGTATTTATATATGCGGTTTTAACCTTTATTTGTTCCATGGTACAAATGTCCTTTGCTTAATGGACATTTGTACCAAATTTATATTTAAATGTAAACTACAATCTTAACAGCGATATTGAGTTTTTAGCCAACTCAACAAGAGGTGTAAAATAAATGCCGAAAATTAAAATGGGGGCAAGCAATACTACCACAAGAGCAGTAGCTGCTTTAGGTGCTGAAAATGCAGGAACTTCTTTTTCCGCTTTATCCAGGTACATAAACTTTAATACTCTAATATAATAGTACAGTGATACGACCGTATTCAATAAAGCAATTACCGCAACTACTATCATCTTTGCATCGACAAGTGCGATAAAAATATAAAGTTTACCTATGAAGCCGGCAGTGGGGGGGAGCCCGGTTAGTGAGACTAAAAATATTGCCAGCGCTACACCAAGGAATGGAGTTGAATAACCAAGACCTTTGTAATCTTCTAATTCTTCGCTACCTATCCTGTTGGCAATGAGCATTACAACCAAGAATGCGCCAAGATTCATAAAGGCATAAATAGCAAAATAAATTACTATTGCAGTTATTCCCTCGTTAGACATTACCGAAAGCCCTAGCAGCAAGTAACCGGCATGAGCAATGCTTGAATAAGCAAGAAGTCTTTTCATATTATTCTGCCATATTGCTGCAAAGTTACCTAACGTCATTGTTAAAATTGAAATAATTATAATAAAGTTTTTCCAATCGATTAAACCTACCAGGTGCCAAAAACCTTGCGGATCAACAGATTGAAGGAAAGTAATTTTAATAAATCTTATTAGAAGCGCAAAGCCAGCTGCTTTACTTGCAATAGATAAATAAGCTGTAATTGGAATTGGTGCACCTTCATAAACATCGGGTGTCCAAAAGTGAAATGGTGCAGCGGAAATTTTGTAACCTATTCCTACAAATATTAAAATTCCTGCAAGATAAAACGTTAAGTTTTGTGCCTGAGCCGATTGTATTAAAGAATTTATCTGGTATAAATTAGTAGTTCCGGTTAAACCATAAATTATGGAAATACCGAACAGCATAATACCGGAAGAAATGCCTCCGTATATTACATATTTAAGTGATGCTTCGCTGTTTCTTAAAGCTCGTTTTAAAAAGCCGGCTAATATGTACGATGAAAGAGAAACAAGCTCAAGCGAAAGATATATTACTATTAAATCGGCTGAAGAAACCATAAACATCATTCCGAGTATCATACCGAAAATAAGTGTATAATACTCGCCGTGTCTTTCCATGCTTTCTTTTATTTCTGTTGAAGAAACGGAAAAAAGTATGATAATAATTGAAGCTAAGAGAATTAATAATTTGAAAAAATTCCCGAACGGATCAATAACCATCATACCCACGGTACCTGTTGATGCAAAAGCAAAACTGCTTGTAGAAAACTGGTTAATGGTAAAATAGCTTGCTGCTACAAGTCCGATTAAAGCTACATAAGGCAAAAGCTTTTTATTCTTATCCATAATTAAATCGACAAGAACAAGAAGCACAATAACTATCGAAATAGTAATTTCAGGTTTAATTAAATAAAGACTGTTAACGAGATAATTTAGATTATAAGTATTCACTTTTTTACAGTTGTATTTAAGTTAAAATTTTAATTTAAAATCCTATTACCGAACTATAAATTGTTTTTGCATCCATCATAAATTTTACCATGTGGTTAACGGATGTATTCATCAAATGAAGCATTGGAGCGGGGAAGACTCCGATAAACAAAACAATTAGCCCGAGCGGAATAAGCATTGCATATTCTCTAAAGCTAAGGTCGGGAAGCATATTCCATTTTTCTTTTAGGCTGCCTAAAAATACTTTTTGGAGAGCTCTTAACATATATGCTGCGCCTAATAAAATACCTAAGGTAGATATTATTGTAATTACTCTTATTGCCGGAACGCTAAATGCACCAAGGAATACAAATACTTCCGATATAAAGCTGCTTAAACCGGGCAGCCCAATTGCGGCAAAGAACGCCACAGTAGTTATACCTGCATACATTGGCATTTGAGTTGCAAGCCCGCCGAATGCATCCATATCTCTTGTATGGGCTCTGTCGTATATAACTCCTACAATAAGGAAGAGCATTGCTGTAACGGTACCGTGATTAAACATTTGCAGAACCGCACCGGAAATTCCTATTGTTGTTAGAGACGCCATACCTAGCATAACAATACCCATGTGAGAAATAGATGAATAGGCAATCATCTTCTTAAAATCTTTTTGAGCCATTGCACACAACGCACCGTATATAATATTTATCATCCCGAATAATGCAATATAAAAGACAAGTTTTTCCGTAATCTCCGGGAAGATTGGAAAAGAGATTCTTAAAATACCGTAAGTACCCATCTTTAACAGAACACCTGCAAGTATTACGCTTATTGCAGTAGGTGCTTCTACGTGTGCATCCGGCAGCCATGTATGGAAGGGAAACATTGGTATTTTAATTGCAAATCCTATAAACAAGAAAATGTATGCGAGCATTCTTAAGTTGTTGGGATTTAGCGGAGATAAAATTCCTGTTGCCGTGTAATTATGCAGGTCCATCATTGAAAGCATGTTAAACGTAAATATATGCGAACCATCCGGTAATGTTTGTCTTGTGCTAAAGTACAAACCGATCATAACTAAAAGAATAAACACGCTGCCCAGCAAAGTATAAAGGAAAAATTTAATTGCTGCATATTCTCTTCTTGGGCCGCCCCAAATTCCTATTAAGAAGTACATCGGCAGAAGCATCAATTCCCAGAAGATATAGAACAGGAAGAAATTCAATGCAACAAAAACACCCATCATTCCTGTATCCAGCAAAAGGAACATTAAGAAATATCCTTTAATTGATTTCTTTATTGTCCACGATGAAAGTGTTGCAATAAAAGTTACAATTGCAGTTAAAAGAACCATTACAACGCTTAAGCCGTCAATACCAAGGAAGTAATTTATCTTTATCTGTCCAATCCACGAAAATCCCGCAATATCAATCCATTTGAAATTTTCAATGAACTGAAAGGACTTTGGATCATTTATACCGCCAAGCGAGTAATTGAAGCCGAATAAAATAAATAGGGCTGCAATAACCTGAATGCCTGTAACAAGGAGAGTAGAATACTTTATTGCCTTCTCCTGATTCTTGGGTATGAATAAAATTAAAATCATTCCTAAAATAGGAAGGAATGTTATGAACGATAAGATGGGAAAGTTTTCCATGTTTTATATACCTAAGATTTTCAAATTCCTTTTTAATCCCTTTAAGCAGGGATTAGAATTACTTAAATAAGAATAAAATTATTACTAAAGAAAAAACAACTAATACTATATAGGTTTGAACCTTACCTGTCTGCAGTCTTCTAAAAAACAAACCTATAAAGCCGCTTATATAACCCATAAGATTAACAAGTCCGTCAACAACATAATGATCAAAGGCGCCGCTGAAATTGGA
>JBJKSH010000068.1:0-7014 GCA_046704255.1 Ignavibacteriaceae bacterium
ATAAAAAAGCACTTAATGCTATTAACTCTATTAATTATAAGAACGTTTATGACGGTGAGGAATTTTATAATTGTGCAAATATTTACGGACTTTTGGGAGACGTAAAAGATTGCATTCGTCTATTAAGAAAAGCAATTGAGCACGGTTTTTATAATTATCCTTTAATCTTAAAGGATTCTTTTCTTGATTCGGCAAGGAACAATCCTGAATTTAAGGAAACAATTCTAATTGCAGAGAAAAAATCCGAAAAATTTAAGAATGAACTTATTGAAAATTCACTGCTTTATTAAAGATGATTTTGCACTTTATCCAAAAACACAGGTCTATGGTATTAAGTTGGATCTCAATTAATATTCATGAAATATATTCAGATTTTATTTATGTTAGTATTATTATTCCCAAAGATATTTAAAATAAACGATAATTTATGTATTCGGAAATTTTAGTCTGAAAATTTCCAAACGAATTTATTTAACAATGCGGATTTGTTTTCATTTTTAATCTTAAAAGCTTTAATTAAAAAATATACCAGGAAATAAACTTCTTAGCGGCTGGCAAAATAGTTCAAAAATTAAAAGGTTTGATAAAACTATATAATAGCGAACTTGTACGCAGTCCAATACAAAATATTTAAAAAGGTATTGCATGATAGTAGAAACTATCCTTCACTTCAAGATACTTGCGAAATTTGCTGAGTGCGAACCCGTACGCCGTAACTTTCTAATAAAGGATGGAGATGATTTATGATAGGTGAAACTATTCTCCACTATAAGATACTTGAAAAATTAGGTGAAGGCAAACCTGTCCGCCGACTTGTCCGGCGAAACTATTTTGATTATTCAAGAAATAGTATCGAGAAAAAAAATGAAAACAACTTTGCAATAAAAAATAAAAGCAAAGCCGGAAGCCTCTTTTTAATAGACCGAGGTGTATTATGATTGGAGAAACAATACTCCATTATAAAATTATAGAGAAGCTGGGCGAAGGCGGGCCTGTCCGCCATAGCCTTATAATAAAGGCTGGGGGTGACTTATGATTGGTGAAACTATATTACATTACAAAATCTTAGAGAAACTTGGCGAAGGAGGGATGGGTGTGGTATACAAAGCCGAGGATAAAAGATTGAGGCGGGAAGTCGCAATAAAGTTTTTACCTCATTTTATATCTTCCAACAAAGAGGAACGACAAAGATTTGAAATTGAAGCACAGGCCGCCGCCGCACTGAATCATCCTAATATAGCTATCATATATGCCATAGAAGAAAGCGGGGATGAAATATTTATTGCAATGGAATATATAAACGGACAGGAATTAAAATCAAAAATCGAATCGGGTAAATTTTCGATAGAAGAATCATTACAAATTATTGAACAAATTTCACAGGGCTTAAAAGCTGCACATGAAAAAGGCATAACACACCGGGATATTAAAAGCAGTAATATAATGATAACTTCATCAGGCCAGGTAAAGATAATGGACTTTGGGCTGGCGAAGGTTAGAGGCAGCAGCCATATAACTAAGATAGGAACTACGATAGGCACTACGGCATATATGTCACCGGAGCAGGCACATGGTGAAAATGTTGACCATCGTGCAGACATTTGGGCAATGGGAATAATCCTTTATGAAATGTTAGCCGGGCATGTACCATACACAGGCGAATTCGAACAGGCAATAATTTATTCTATTCTTAATGAAGAACCTGCCCCGATAACAAATATACGCCCGGATGTACCATTGCGTCTTGAACAAATAATAAACAGGATGCTAGCAAAAGATAAGGAGAAGAGATTTCAAAGTGCGGATGATTTTCTTAAAGAACTCAGTGAATTAAATAATAAAAATAAAGAAAAAGCTAAAGACGGCGATAATAAAACAATTGCCGTTTTACCGTTTGAAAATATAAGTCCTGATAAAGAAACGGATTATTTTGCCGACGGCCTTGCTGAAGAACTTATAATCAATTTATCGAAAATTAAAGAAGTAAGCGTTGTTGCAAGAACAAATTCGATGCAGTACAAGGGAACTAAAAAAGATATTAAAACAATCGGAAGGGAATTGGATGCACGGTACATTATGGAAGGAAGCGTTAGAAAATTTAAAGACGATGTAAGGATTTCTGTTCAGCTTATCGATGTTCATAAAGGTACGCAGTTATGGGGAGAAACTTATAAGGGAAAACTATCCGACATTTTTGATATCCAGGAAAAAGTATCTAAGGAAATTGTTGATGCACTTATGGTTAAATTATCGCCTGTAGAAAAAGTGAATCTTTCAAAAAGGCCAACCTTAAATGCGGAAGCTTTTGATTGTTATTTAAAAGGAAGAAACTTATTATCGAGCAGAATTAAAAACAACCTTGACTTTGCAATTTTATTATTCGAAAAAGCAGTGGAACTGGATTCACGCTTTGCTCCTGCTTATGCAGCACTTGGTGAAGCTTACGGAACTATGTACCGCGATTTTGACAGACAGGAAGTTTGGCTGGATAAGGCATTAGATGTAAGCTTAAAAGCCTTAATGTATGATTCTTCCTTGTCGGAAGCTTATGCATCGCTTGCATTGGCATACTTTGGAAAAAACGAAATGGACGAAGCGTTATCTGCTTCAAAAAAAGCAATCGAATTTGATCCTAATAATGATAATGCATATTGGATCCTTTCCAGAATATATCATACTGTCGATCGTGATAAAGATGCTGTTGAAGCTTTGGAGAAATCCATTTCTATAAATCCCGAATTTCTTATTGCATATTCCGACTTACAAATGTACTACGAAAGGTTAGGTGAAAAAGAAAAATATCAAAGAACTCTTGAAGCAGTTGTAAGAGTTTCACCCGGATATATAATAAAACATCCAGAAGATACTTATAGAAGGATGTCCTATGCTGTAACGTTGGCAATTTTGGGAGATTCCGACAAAGCAAAAATTGAGGGGGACAAAGCAATTGAATTAAGCCCCAACGATCCTATTATGATGTATTACGGTGCTTGTCTTTATTCAAGGCTAAATGAAAAAGAACGGGCAGTGGAACTACTTACGGATGCGGTAAACCACGGCTACGTTAATTTTGAATGGATAAGAAGAGACCCTGATTTCGAAAATATTCGTAAGGAACCAGGTTATATAAAACTATTAGAAGGTAAATAGAATTACACTAGTTTAAATAATATAAAAGGTGATAAATGGAAATCTCAAATGGGAAAGTTATATCGCATTATAAAATTATAGATAAGGTTGGTGAAGGTGGGATGGGGGTAGTGTATAAAGCAGAGGATGTAAAACTGGAGCGGACTGTTGCAATTAAATTTCTGCCCCCTCATTTGGCATCTTCCAAAGAAAATAAGGAGAGATTTATTAGAGAAGCAAAATCAGCCGCCTCTTTAAATCACCCTAATATTTTAAGTATATACGAAGTTGATGAAGTTGAAGGTTCATATATTCTTGTAATGGAATTCGTAGACGGCGAAACTCTTAAATCCTATGTTTCAAAAATTACTACCGGTACAGGAGTTCAGGTAGATTTAACTTTGGAGTGGATGGAACAGCTTTGTCACGGGCTGCAGGCTGCGCACAATCAAGGTATTATTCACCGGGATATTAAAACGGAAAACATTATGATTGCCAAAGACGGAAGACTGAAAATAATGGATTTCGGCCTGGCAAAGTTAAAGGACACTTCAGGTATAACAAAAGCAGGTACTTCAATCGGCACGCTTTCATACATGTCTCCTGAACAGGCACACGGACTGCCTGCGGATCAGAGAAGCGATTTATGGTCACTCGGTGTAGTATTTTACGAAATACTCACCGGCGAACTTCCTTTTAAAGCGGAACATGAAGCAGGTATCTTTTATTTAATAACAAATGAGGAACCTACGCCACCAAACCTGCTTAATAAAAAAATTCCGCATCAACTTGATGCTGTTGTTAAAAAAATGCTGGAAAAGGAAAGGGGCAACAGGTTTCAAAGTGTTGATGAATTATTAATAACTTTAAAAGCCGTAAAGGATGACATAAAAAATATTTCCGCTCAGGATAATACTAAAGCAATTGTGGTTTTACCTTTCGATAACATTAGTCCCGACAAGGAGAGCGATTACTTTGCCGACGGCTTGACAGAAGAATTAATTGCAAATTTTTCCAGGCTGAAGAATATAAGACTCGTTCCCCGGACGACTTCAATGAGATATAAGGGAACTAATAAGGATATCAAAACAATAGGAAGAGAACTGGGAACCAGGTATATACTTGCCGGAAGTGTAAGAAAATTTCAAGAGAACCTAAGAATAACTGCGGAACTTATCGATGTTGATAATGATTCACAGCTTTGGGCTGAAACCTTTAAGGGTAAACTGGCGGATGTATTCGATATTCAAGAGAGAGTTTCCAAAGAAATTGTTGAAGCTCTTAGATTAAAATTATCTCCTACTGAAAAAGTTGTTCTTGAAAAACGCTCTACTTTAAATGCCGATGCTTTTGATTTTTATTTACGTGCAAGAGATTTCCTCTATAAAATGACTAAAACCAATATTCACTTTGCTATACAACTATTTCAACGTGCTATTGAAGTCGATCCTCGTTATGCATCTGCGTATGCCGGTTTAAGCGAATCTTATGCATACTTATTCCTTTACTTTGAAAGAAACAAAGCTCTGCTTGATAAAGCAATAGAAGCGAGCCTGAAAGCAATGATGTATGATGCTACGCTTTCGGAAGCGTATGCAGCTCTTGCACTTGCACACTATAATGGCAATTCTTTAATGGAAGCTACGACTGCCGGCGAAAAAGCAGTAGAATTGGACCCGAATAATTTTACGGGAATATGGATTTTAGGACGGATTTATCACAATACTGATAGAGATAAAGAAGCTGTCGGTCTATATAAAAGAGTAATTGAACTTAACCCGGATTTTTATTCGGCTTATATGGATCTAAGTGCGGCATACGAAAAGCTCGGATATAAAGAAGATTATATGAATACACTTCACAAATCTGCAGAAGCTTATCCGAGGTATTTAGCTCAGCATCCTGATGATGCAAGGGCTTATATATTTTTTGCTACTACTCTTATTCAGCTTGGTAGAATAGAAGAAGCTAAAATAAATAGTAATAAAGCTCTTGAATTAAGTCCCGATGATGCTTTAATGCAATATAACGGTGCATGTTTTTATGCTAGGTTAAACGAAAAAAAACTGGCCATCGAATATCTTAAAAAAGCAATTCATACGGGATGGGAAAATTATGAATGGATGAAAAGAGATCCCGATTTGGATTCATTAAGAAATGAACCGGAATATTTGAAGTTAATTGAGGGTAAATAAATTAAATATATTTATATTAAACTTTAAGAAAGGAGCATATTACGGTTTCAAGTATTCAAAAAGAAAAAGCCGAACTGTTCCTGAAATATCATCAAGACAAAGAAATTCTTGTTCTATTAAACTCGTGGGACATCGGGAGTTCTAAATTAATAGAAGCATGCGGATATAAAGCAATCGCTACAACAAGTATGGGAATAGCAGCTTCTTTAGGGTATCCTGATTGCGAGGTAATACAATTGTGGGAAATGATCGCTGTTATAACAGGGATAGTAAAAGGAGTCCAAGTTCCTGTAACTGTGGATATTGAAGCCGGGTATGGAAATAATATAGATGAAATAATTGAGTCTGTTAAAAAGATAATTGCAACAGGAATTGTTGGAATAAACATTGAAGACAGTATTGAGCTAAACCCCAAATTAATTGATGAAACGGAATTTTGTGAAAGAATATCAGCCATTCGTGCGTTATCGGATTCACTGGGCTTTCATTTGGTAATTAATGCAAGAACGGATTCATTTTATGTCTCGTCTGGTTCGCCGCAGGAAAAATTAACCGAATCAATTAAGCGCGGAAATAAATACCGGGAAGCCGGTGCCGACTGTATATTTGTACAGCCTGTATGGGAAAAGGAAACCATTTCAACATTGGTTAAGGAAATTAATGCCCCGATTAATATCCTTGCAAACCCTACGATTGGAGCAGGAGTAACTCCATCCATAAAAGAACTGCAGGATTTAGGCGTTGCCCGCGTAAGCCTTGGTTCAAGTTTGATGAAAGCTAGTTTAGCTTTAATTAAAAAAGTTGCAGACGAACTCACTGCAAAAGGGACTTACAATATTTTACTCGATACCTTAACACCGCTACCCGAAGCTGCAACAGCATATAAAATGGCAATAAGATTAAATAAATGAAATAACCATATCTAAGACGCGGGGAGATGATAAAAATAAAACAAATATAAAAGCGTTTTAAACAAGTGATGCAGCCCGATGGAATTTTCACATTTAATCGTCAGACTCCGTTAGAGTTAATCGGAGTTTAGCACCAAGAGCTTGTGAAGAAGCTCGCCTTTTAGAAGGGCGGGTTTGCACATTGTCTGCAAAAAAAATCATCTATTTAAGAAGAAATTTATTAAATTAAAATATTCCTTTTACAAAAATACTGCATAGTACAAATAAAGCGCTTATTTTTAGAAGTGTGCTGCTAATTAATACAAACCGAAAAGCAGAGTATTTCTTTATTAAATTATAGTTTATATGGTTTTTGAACTAAGCATTTATTTATAATTTTTTATACGATATACTTACTTAAGGAATTCGGGAACATGTAGAATTTTTTCCCCTTTTAAAATTTTTATTATTTGAAATATAAAAAAGGAGGACACCATGTTTTTCAGAATCAATTTTACAGCTATTTTTTTTCTCATCTGTTTTTTAGGTGAAGTATTCCCTCAAACCCAGATTAGATTTGCACCACTAAATCCTGCTTTTGTAAAATATCAGAAAACACCTCTTGCCAAACGAAAACCATCCGATTATGTCCCGGTTCCTGTCATGCCGCATTCGGGAATACCAAAGACATTTCGTTATAATGATGGTTTACCTTCGCAATACGACATGCGCAAAAAAAATTTATTAACTTCCGTGAAAGACCAGATGCAGTCTTCATTATGTTGGGCCTTTTCTTCAAT
>JBJKSH010000069.1:0-19270 GCA_046704255.1 Ignavibacteriaceae bacterium
TGGTTAAAGCTTATACCCAAACAGAATAATGTAAAGAATGAACACATCAGTTTGTTTACAATAGAAAAAGCATTTAATGAGTATTGGGGACCAAAAAATGTAAAAAACGGCTACTTCATAGAGAACGGTAAAAAAACAGTGGCTGCAGGCTGGAAGCTTTTTAAAGAATGGCAATGGTACTGGGAAAGAAGAGTAAACCCGGTAACGGGTGAATTTCCTAATACAAATGCACTTACTGAGTTAAAGAAAAGTTACAAAAGCCTAAAAAGATCTACAGCCACGCTTGCCCCTGCGGATTGGACTTCTTTAGGCCCTAATGCTGCGCCGGGGAATGGAGGCGGACTTGGAAGAATTAACTGTGTTGCTTTCGATCCTTCCGATGCAAATACATACTGGGTTGGTTCTCCATCCGGAGGCATTTGGGAAACAACCGACAACGGACTGCACTGGAAAATTCTGAATAATAGCCAAACCGTTTTGGGTGTTAGTGATATTGCAATTCCATCGGATTATTCTACTTCCAAAACTATCTACATTGCAACCGGCGACAGGGACGGCGGTAGCTTATGGTCAATAGGTACCGGCCATAATGACGACAATGAAAGTATCGGCGTATTGAAATCTACGGATGGTGGTTCTACATGGAATAGTACCGGCTTATCTGCTACACCAAGCCAGGGAATGTTAATAAGCAGGCTTTTAATTGATCCCAACAATGTTAATACACTTTATGCGGCAACAAACAACGGAATTTATAAATCGATTGACGGCGGAACAAATTGGGGAAGCAACTCTCCGAGTTTTAACGATGGTAATCCGTTTCCGTCTTCGGCAGGCGCATTCGTTATTGATATGGAATTTAAGCCGGGTGATTCGCAAACTATATATGCATCAACTAAAGATAATATTAATGCTCCAGTTATATTAAGAACAACCGACGGCGGTTCCACAGCATGGACAATTCAAAAAACTTTTACATTTAATGATTACAGAGTTCAACTTGCTGTTACCGCAAATAATCCCCAATATGTATATGCGGTAGTTTGCGATCAAAACAGTGCCTTATCAGGTATTTTTAAATCTACAGACGGCGGGAATAGTTTTTCGATGGTTTATAACGGCGAAACCGCAAATCAAAATTTGCTTGGATATAATTATGACGCCAGCGATACAGGCCAAGGACAGGGTGATTATGATTTATGTCTAGCTGCTTCACCGGCTAATTCAAATATTCTTTTTCTAGGCGGTGTAAATACCTGGGAATCTACAGACGGAGGAAGTACATGGCAGATAAATAATTTTTGGACAAGTTACGGCAATCTTAAACCGGTGCCGGTTGTTCACGCTGATCAGCATGTTCTGGCATTTCAAAATAACAATAATCTTTTTGAAGGTAATGACGGCGGAATATATTTTACTTCCGACGGAGGGACTAACTGGGTTGAAAAATCCAGCGGTTTGGTTATAAGTCAGGTTTACAGGATTAGTGTTGACCAATTAAGTTCTTCAATTGTATTAGCCGGACTGCAGGACAACGGGACAAAATTGCTCGCCGGCGGATCTTGGCATGAGGCTACCGGAGGAGACGGTACACAGTGCATAGTTGATTATTCGAATGATAATAATATGTACTCTTCTTATGTTCAGGGAGAAATTTATTACACTTCCGATCAATTTGTAAATAATGTTACCACTATTTCTGCAAATATTCCCGGGGGCCAGCCGAAAGGTGCCTGGGTAACGCCGTTTATTATAGATAAGAATAACCCTCAAACTCTTTATGCCGGATACGATAAAGTTTATAAAACAACAGACATGGGAAATACCTGGGCAGATATTTCATCCGGTGGATTTAGCGGTGGAAATAATTTACACACATTAGCTATATCGCCTTCCAATTCAAATTATATTTACGCTTCCGATTTTACACATATTTGGAAAACTACCGACGGCGGCGCAAGTGCCTGGACGGAAATTACAGGCACTCTTCCGGTAAATTCAGCTAGTATCACATATATTACTGTCAGTGCTACAGACCCCAATACATTATGGGTTACTTTTGGTGGTTATTCGGCAGGCAATAAAGTTTTTCAATCCACGGACGGCGGCGCCAACTGGACAAATATTTCCGGTGTTCTTCCAAACATTCCGGTTATGTGCATTGCACAAAATAAAAGAATCACATCCCGTTACCAGCTTTTTATTGGAACAGATGCAGGCGTTTTTGCAAAAGATGGTTCAAATGACTGGGTAACCTTCAACAGCGGTTTACCAAATGTAATAGTAACTGATCTTAAATTTTATTATGATGCATCCAATAGTTCTAACGATAGATTAAGAGCCGGTTCATTCGGCAGAGGGTTATGGGAAACACCTGTAGCACAACCGGTACCTGTTGAATTGACTACATTTAATGCGGCAGTTTCCGGCAGCCAGGTTGTACTGAACTGGAAAACGGCAACAGAAACCAATAACTCCGGATTTGAAATTGAACGAGCCTCGCCTTCAACAGCATCTCCTCAAAGCTGGGAGAAAATTGGTTTTGTTAAAGGTGCAGGTAACAGCACTTCCCCAAAGGAATATTCTTACATCGATAACAGTATTTCCAGCGGAAGCATTATTCAATACAGATTAAAACAAATGGATTACGACGGGACATACAAATATTCAAAAGTTGTAACAGTATCTGTTATTCCGGACAAACTAGCATTATCTCAAAATTATCCCAATCCTTTTAATCCGGCTACAACAATAAAATATTCTCTACCGGCAAAGAGCAAAGTAGTTTTGAAGGTTTACGATGTAATCGGAGGTGAAGTTGCTTCTTTAGTAAATAAAGTTGAAACAGCCGGTTTATATTCGGTAGAGTTTAACGGTTCCGACTTTGCAAGCGGTGTGTACTTTTATAGATTAACTGTAAATAATAATTCAATAATTAAGAAGATGATTTTGCTGAAATAATTTTTATAAAGAATGGAGTGCAAAATGAGATATTTATTTTTATTATATTTTTTGTTTTCTACTTTTATCTTCTCATTTTGTGAAACCTATTCTCAAAGTATGCATACCGGCGGCCCTTACGTCGGAAATGCACAATACTTTACCGCCGGTTCTAACTTTAAAGGCGGTAATAATTACTTTGCCCGGACTGCTGCCGGTATTTTTCATCCAGTGAATGACGTCAATTATCGAACGCCATCAAATATAACGAGGACTTCTTCAAGCGCTTCGACCTCGCAAGTTAGATATATGGATGAATCAAATGCAGGCACAATGGGTTCCCATAACGTACTAAAAAATTCTATAATAGATACGGCTTTTACAATAGCGGGAAAATGGGCAACGGAAGGAGAATGCCTCTGCGTGGCGGACACCGGCAATTACATGCTCGTCAGCGACTATGACGATAGTTTGAAAATGTTCGATATTAGTAATCCTGCATCCCCGGTTGAACTGGATGTATTAGGTACGCCGGTTTGGGTTACTAATATACTAATTTCAGGTCATTATGCATTTGCAGCCGATGCTGTGGATAGTATACTTGTATATGACATTTCCGACCCAGCTAAAATTATAGAAGTAGGAAGTGTGTATTTGCCTAACGCAAGCGGGATTAGTGACCTGGCGCTTGCAGATTCCACCATTTCAGCATCGGCAGAAAATGGTATCTATGTTGTTAACGTATCTAACCCAAAAGCGCCTCTTCTAATTGCTTATTCTCCTGGATGGGATTATGGTTTAGGCGTTGCTGCCGAAGGTAATGTTTCATATCTGGCTAACGGCAAAGGAGGTCTAATGATTTTCTCGGGGGAAAAATCGGGTACGGCAACAATGGTTGGCCAAATTGGACAGAACCTCAGTTTTGGATACGTTACATCGGTGGGGCTTAAATATCCTTACGCATTTGTCGTTGGAGATAACGGACTTTATGTGGTCAATGTCAGCAATCCTGCCAATCCGGTTGAGGTGGGTAATGCTCCACTCCTGTCGGTTCAGGATGGACCAACCAAAGGCCCTGTAAATCCTAACCTGAAAATCCGGCGATATTTACCCGCTCAGATCTCAGCGCTACTTGGCGGTGTAATAGCCTTCTCGGGAAATTACATGTTTATTTCCCGCGGTGCAAAGGGAGTTGAAGTTTTGGATATTAGCAATCCCACAGCTCCTTATGAGGCTGCAACCTTTGTCCCGGACTCCAACATAATTCCACAGGGAGTCGCATTGTCGGATAAATATGTACTCATACCATACTTAAATAGTGTAACTGATGCCGGAGGAGGTTTTATTCTGGGAACTGATTTAATTACCGGCATAAAGAACTTCAAAAAAGGAAGTACTTACGCAGAAAGCTTTATTCTTTCGCAGAACTTTCCCAATCCGTTCAATCCTGCAACAACCATTGAGTATGAACTTCCTAGTAACGGAACGGTAACTCTTAAAGTTTATGATGTACTCGGTAAAGTGGTTAAAACTCTAGTTAATCAATATGAAAATAAAGGAAGATATGACGTTAATTTTAATGCAAATAATCTTTCAAGCGGAATATATTTTTACAGATTAAGGGTTGTAAATTCAAATGATAAACTAGGTAACTATGTTTCAACAAAGAAAATGCTGCTCCTCAAATAACGGCAGCCGGTATTAACTTTTTAAGCGATAGTATAAGTATGATATTCAGGTGAAGATGATGATATTTTTAGAATAGGAATAATTTGCAATAAACTTTTAGTATTCAGCAAATAATAATTTATTTTTTCTTTTTAAGTAACTAATGCAAGCAAAATAATAATGGGTATTTATTGAGAGTTTAAATTATAATATCTGAAAATGCTTTGATTGCTTATCCGGAAAAGCGGCTGCATTTACCTGACCGGCAAAATCTCCCGGTTTAATTCTGGAAATTCCGCTTGGAAATATTATAAGCGTGAGTAATATTATTCCTGCTAATTTACCGAATAAATTATTATTAAATGAAGAATAAATTTAACACACCTTCGCTCACTAGGCGGGGAAACTCTCAATTTTCAATATTCAATGCTCAATTACTGCATGTCACCTATTGATTATGGTTTGTTGGTATTAGTTAAAAGATGATTCAGCCTTTTATTCGCAAATCTTCTTTAGGTGAATAATAAAATAAGACTCAACATTTTTCTTTAAGATAGAAATAGGATATTTTTTTGGCTCGCCTTGTTTGTTTTCGCATACAGGAAGGGGATCCCGTATCATAAGTGTTTTTATTACAGGGCCATAGTAACCGGGCAGAAATCCGATTGCCGAGCATACTACGGGGTAAATACGGTTTAAACTATCTTTGAATGCAAGAATAACCGGGTTATAATTGTCCAGTTCCTTTTTTAATCTTTCCGGTGTTGCTGTTGTATCATAAAATTTAAACTTAATAGAATAACGGTGGCCTTTATAAAAAGGCTTCCAATCATTTAAATTTTTAGTTATAAGTTTTAACTCGTTATACCAATCAGGCAAAGAATCATAAGGATTATTGATTTTAAACGAATGTTTTAAAATATCTTCCTGGGATAATTCTAGCCCGTTAGAATTAAAAACCAGTTGAACACAAGCCGCCCAGCACCAATCCGTGTTTAGCCGCTCGGCAAATACGGGTATAATCTTTTCTCCTTCAATACCGGAATAAACCAACTGACTTACTGCAAGTCCTTGAAATAAAAAGGAAAATATAAGCAATAAAAATATATACCTAAATTTATTCATATCCATTCCGATTAAAGGTTAATATTATGAATAATACTAGAATCAATTATAAATGAAAATTCTCCGTATCACAATTTACTATTAAAATATAATTTAGTATAATAGCTTTAAGAAAACAATAAATGAATTGAATATCGGATGGGAGGCGCATGAAAAGATTATTTATACTTTCAATAATAATTTCTTTTGTAAGTTATAATTACTTAATAAAACATGTACGAAATGAATTAACATACACAAAAAAAATTATCTTTAACCCGGAACAGGGAGGCTGGGATGATCCTTACGGTGCAATTGAATTCAGATATAATATGCTTAAAGGAAGAAAGCCGTACCTGGATCCGAGAGCAAGGTCAAGGGCAATTAAGTATACTAAAAAATACTTATTAAAGAAAAACCCAAATGATATAAATACGATTTCCTCCTGGAGTCCGCTTGGTCCCGGAAACATCGGCGGAAGGATAAGATCAATACTTATTAGCCCTAAAAATCCGAATACAATTTTAATTGGAGCTGTTGCCGGAGGTGTTTGGAAAACCACAGACGGCGGAGCAGCCTGGCTGCCTAAAACCGATAACGGAAATCCTATTGCTATTGGATGTATGGCAAATGACAAAGATACGGTTTACGCCGGCACAGGTGAAGGATGGGGAAATGTGGATGCTGTTTACGGAGGCGGTATTTATAAATCTACGGATTTTGGAGATACGTGGACGCTGCTGGACAGTACTACTTCTAACAATCCTTTAACTGCCGTATATTGGAATTTTAGGAATGTTTTAAAAATAGCTATTGACCGGAAAGGAAATATTTATGCGGTTACCAAAGCCTTTAATTACAAAGACGGTGTAGGAAAATATTACGGCAACGGGGGGCTTTATAAATCTTCCAACGGCGGTGCTACCTGGCGGAATATTAGTAAAGGTGTAACAAATAATTTTAACGGCAGCGATGTTATCCCTATTAATCCCGATACTATATTATTTGCTACCCAGGATAATGGCGCAACAGTAGGAGGCATTTTTAAAACAACAAACGGAGGAGGAACATGGGTTCAGTCAACAAATGGATTGCCTTCATCTAATTACGGCAGAATATCTTTCGCACAAAATCCGCAAAACCCTAATTCTATTTTTGCAGCATTTGAATTAACAAATACCAGCAAAGGATTGAGTGAAGTTGTTAAATCTACGGACGGCGGATCCAACTGGACCAAATTAACAAATCCGCAGCGTATAGCATCTACCGGCAATCTTTCCTATTTCGGAACTCAGGGATGGTACAACAATGTTATTACAATAGACCCATTCGATTCGAACAATATTTATCTTGGTGGTGTTGACATTATGAAATCTACAAACGGCGGAAAATCCTGGGCACAATTAACATATTGGGACGCCAGTTTCGGCTATCCGGCAGTTCATGCAGATCATCATGCAATTGTTTTTGATACCACAACTACAGGGGTTTTTTATGACGGTAATGACGGTGGTATTTATAAGGCTGCCGGCGGCGGTTCAAATTGGACAAATTTAAATAACAATCTTGCAATAACTCAATTTTACGGCGGTGCGGTTTTTCCTACCGGGAATACAATATACGGAGGAACACAGGATAACGGTGAATTACAATTTACAGGTTCCGGTACCAACTGGAACCAGGTGGTAGGGGGAGACGGCGGCTATACTGCCGTAGATCAATCGAATTCTAATATTGCTTATGAAGAATACACCTATCTTCAAATTAGTAAAACTATTAATGGCGGAAATACTTGGAATACTTCCTTTAAAGGTTTGACTGATGCAGGTGTTGATACACTCTGTTTATTTATTGCACCTTTTTCTCTGAACCCGGAAAATCCATCTGTTTTAATTGCCGGCTCTAATAAAGTCTGGTTAACTACAGATGGTGCGGACAATTGGAATCAATCAGGCCAGGTTTTATCTTCCGGTAATTTAATAAGTGCGGTTACAATAGTAGATAGTTTATCTCACTTGCTTGGTTTTGCAGGTACAACAGACGGAAGGATTTTTAAATGTACAAATGTTACAGGTTCAACCGGAGATGTATGGACGGAAGTTACACCTACATCCGGAAACGGAGTGCAAAATAACGGAGCTTATGTTAGAAGGATTATAGTAAATTTAAATAACAAGCAGGACATTTATGCGTGTTACTCCGGCTATAACGATGACGGCGTAACTCCGACAAGGCACATTTTATATTCAACTGATCAAGGAATAAGCTGGAAAGATATTTCGGGAGATTTACCTGACGTACCTGTGCATTCTTTAGTTATTGATCCCAACAATCCGCAAACTTTATATATAGGTACGGAAACAGGTGTGTATCAAACAACCAACGGCGGAACTAATTGGGTAAACACTACTACCGGTATGCCTAACTATGCACCGGTAGATGAGTTGGTAAGGCAGACAGGGACCAATAAATTATTTGCATTTACACACGGCAGAAGTGCCTTCCAGACAACAACTCCGCTGCCCGTTGAATTGGAAAATTTTACCGCCGATGTTAATAAAGACAATGTAATTTTAAATTGGGAAACTGCAACCGAAGTAAACAATTCCGGATTTGAAATTCAGAGAAGCCCATCCCCGGCCCTTCCCAAAGGGAAGGGAGAGGAACTCCCCCTTCCTTTGGAAGGGGGCCAGGGGGTAGGCTGGGTGAAGGTAGGGTTTGTACAGGGTGCCGGTAATAGTACCACAACTAGAAAATATTCATTTGTTGATGTTAATCCATCCGGCGGTACTTATTTCAGTTATAGAATTAAACAAATAGATTTCAACGGCAGTTATAAATACTCAAATGTTATAAACGTAAAAATTATGCCGGCCGTTTATGCATTATCTCAAAATTATCCCAATCCTTTTAATCCGGTTACAACAATAAAATATTCTCTGCCGGAAAGGAGTAAAGTTGTTTTGAACGTTTACGATTTAACCGGAAGTGAAGTTGCTTCTTTAGTAAATAAAATTGAAACTGCCGGTTTATATTCGGTAGAGTTTAACGCTTCCGGCTTTGCTAGCGGAGTTTACTTTTATAGACTAACCGTAAATAATAATTCAATAATTAAGAAGATGATTTTGCTGAAATGATCCAAATAAAGCCCCTTTACGTTTAACTGTAAAGGGGTTTTATATTAAGAAGTGTATTCAACTTTTATGTTTTCAAAAATGCCAGCGCAATCCATTCATCCATAGATTTTTTTTCTTTTAAAATGAATCCATATGATGAATATACTCTTTTAATGTCTTCTTCATCGGTGTATAATAAACCGGAGAGGATTATAATACCGCCGGATTTTATTTTCTTTTTAATTTCACCGGAGATTTCAATTAAAATATTTTTTTGAATATTTGCCGTAATAAGATCAAAATTATTTTCAGGAATGTTTTGTATCTCATCTAATCTTACATCAACTTGGCTGCTAACCGAATTCAATTCACAGTTTTCTTTTCCGTTAGTGTAACACCATTCATCGTTATCAACAGCAACCGCAGATTCGGCGCCAAGAAGAATTGAAGCAATTGCAAGAACACCGGTTCCTGAACCGACATCCAATATTTTCATTCCGGCTTTTACATATTTTTCAAGAAGCATAAGTACAAGTTTCGTAGTCTGATGTTCCCCCGTACCAAAAGACATTTTAGGGTCGATGGTGATAACTAATTGGCCGGGTTTCATTTTATAATCTCGAAAGGTCGGTTTAATTACAAGTTTGTCCGTGATTTCAATAACCTTAAGGCTTTTTTCCCACTCTTCATTCCAGTCTTTATCTTCAATTAAATTTTCTTCAACATTATAATTGAAAATCATTTTTTCGTTTAATAATTTTTTTAACTGGGAAGAGATGTCTTCGATTGATATTAAACTATATTCAGGAGTAAAGATCTTAAGGCAGTTCACTTCTTCATTTATTCCGGAAATTTCAAGGTCCCATAAAATGCCGGATAATATTTCCGGTATAAACGGTTCAGCTGTAACCGTGTATTCTTTGTAATGTTTCAATTTTAATCTCCTGCCAGAATATTACAAATTTCGTCCTGGAAGTCCCGCCCTGTTTTAGAACTGCCGACATAATTCTGTACAAGCATAGAAAACGCAAGCAAATCTCCGTTCTTCGCCGTAACATAACCGGATAGGCTGCATACCCCGCTTAAAGTTCCTGTTTTAGCATGAACATTATTTTGTGCCGGAGTACCAATCATCCTGTCTTTTAAGGTTCCGTCAACTCCTGCAACCGGAAAAGAATTGTATAGTATTTTGTAATAATCCGGTTTGTCATAATACATATATTTTAACACAGACAAAATCAATTCTGCCGATATCAAATTATAATGAGAAACTCCCGAGCCATCTACAATTCTGTATTTTGCCGGAACCATGCCTGTTAGGGTTATTAAGCTGTCAACCATTTTAATCCCGTTTTTAGCTGTGGCAGGATTGCCGAAATATTTAGACGCCATAGCACGCAGTACCATCTCCGCACCTAAATTATAACTTACTTTTAAAAGATGCGTAATTACATCTTTATACGGCCGTTCAAAATTAAAAAAGTTAATTGCATAAGACGGAATTTTAGCAATGTATGTTTTGCCGTCTACAGAAACATTTAAGCCTTCCAGCCGTTCTTTTAAAAGTGTTAAAAAATACTCAGCCGGATTATAAACATTAACTCTTAATGTATCTTGAAGAGAATCAGGAATAGTTTTTTGGCTTACATTTCCTTTAAGAATTAAAGTGTTTTTTCTGTGCAGCCAATCTCTATCCAGTGAATAAGTGCTCGCACTGTCGGAAGGAACAGTTACGGTAAAATTTTTAATCTTAAAATAATTAGAATTGGGAACTAAAATAATTTTCGCCTTTTCACCAATAGCAGACGGTTTAACAACAACACCAATTGAATTTGCATTTATATCAAGCGGTGTTAAATATGGAGCATCAGTTGAAGGATCGTCATCCCACATCCACCCGTTGCCCCAGAAAAGAGAGTCCATCATGCTTACATCGCCGAACAAATCTCCCGCAATTTCATTTATGCCGTAATCCTTTATTACTTCGGCAAGTGAGTCAATGTTCTTCGTATTAAAATCCGGGTCGCACCCGCCAACAACAAATAAATTGCCGAACAGTGTGCCGCTAATTATTTGCCCGCTATAGTACAGCGAAGTTTTAAATTTGTAACCAGGCCCTAAAAACAAAAGCCCGGCAGATGTTGTTAAAATTTTCAAATTGGATGCAGGGCGGAAAAGCAGCTTTTCATTCTTTTCATACAACTCTTCTTTGGATGTTAAGTCATACACATCAATACCCATTAATGTTGATTGGAAAAATTGATTTGTAAAAACAGAATCAATTTTCTCTCTAAGCTGCTGACGGGTAGTTTGAGGGAAAATAAGTGTTGTAAAAAAAATAATAAGGGAAAATAGATAAGTAAATTTTAATTGATATATCTTTTTATCCCATAATTCTATTATCATAACTAAATATTTAAACAATTTTAATCGGATAATTTTTAGAAAAACTTTGTGCCTTGTGCCTTGTGGCAAAATTGCCGAAAGACTCTAATTCACAAAGGATTCACTCAATAAAAAAAGTATGATAAATTCATTTCCAAAATATTTTAGTTGTTACCCTTAAGTTCTCTAATAAAAATACTGCCTGACTCTAAACTCAGCCCCTATTTTTTCCTCTACAATTTTCCTGGCTTTTTCAATATCAACTCCATTCATCGAGATAACGGTCATAACAACTTTACCGGTATATTTTTTTGCATTTTTAGCAAAGGTGATCATTTCGTTAAAGTATCTTGTTTCAAGACCCATTAACTCTGCATACTGGCGCGGGTCTGGTGAATTAAAACTGATGGAAACCGAATCAATCAAGCCAAGCATCTCCGGTGTAATATCTCTTTTATTTATTATGCTGCCGTGTCCGTTTGTAATTAAACGTGTAGTACCGTTATTTCTCTTAACATACTTAGCAATTTTCTTTACCATGTCCCATCTAATAGTAGGCTCACCGTAACCGCAAAAAACTATTTCTTTATAATTCGCCGGATTCTCAATTTCATTTATATAAGTCTCCAATTCCGGTTCTTCGTTTTTAGACATCTGAAGATTATACCCGCTTATAACCGACTCGTTGTCTTTATCGCAAAAAGTGCAATTGGCATTGCATCGGTTTGTAACATTAATATAAAGCGAATTACCAATCTTATAGGTAAAGGAAGTTCCGGGTTTAGAGCCTATGCCGAACATCCTAAATACATTGTAAGAAGTAACTCTTGCAACGTCCTCAACATTTAAATGATGAACTTCCGCAATTTGTTCTGCAATTAAATTTATGTATGCCGGCTCGTTACGCTTGCCGCGGTGCGGTTCAGGGGTCATAAACGGAGAATCGGTTTCCAGCATAACGCTTTCCAGACTAAGATTTTCAAGCACATCTCTTAAAGAGTCCATTTTCTTAAAAGTTAAATTGCCGGTAAAAGAGATAAAATGATTTAGTCTTACCAGCTCTTTGGCAATTTCCGAGCTGCCGGAAAAGCAATGGAATTGCGCCTTCAATCCGCTGTCTGCATAAGAACGAATTATATTCATCATATCTTCATCCGATTCACGGTTGTGCACAACAATCGGTTTACCTAATTTTAGTGCAAGATCAATTTGAGCTTTAAAAGCTTCAATTTGTTTTTCCCTGGGAGAAAAATCATAGTAATAGTCTAAGCCTATTTCACCAATCGCAACAATTTTTTCGTGCTGAGCTAATTCTTCAATCTTACCTATGTAAGAATCATCCCAGTCTTTGGAATCATGCGGATGAACTCCAACCGCACCGTAAATAAAGTCATACTTTTCGGTAAGTTCAATTACCTGTTTGGAATTTTCCAAATCCGTTGCCGGAACGATTATGTAATGAATTCCGGCATCTTTTGCTCTGCCTATCACTTCATTTAAGTCATCTTCAAAATTAGGCATAAAAAGATGAGCGTGTGTATCTATAAACATAATGGTTTCTCTTTCCCCGAAGTCAATATATTATTTAATTAAGTAAATTTAACAGTTGAATAGTTAAAATAAAAATTCCAGGCTTAACGAATAATTTCTAATCGGTGCAAGGTTCCCTATTAGCTCAACATAATTATAATTAAAGACATTATTAATATTTAGAAAAATTTTTGCGGGCAGATTCATCAAATTTAATTTGTAACCGGCTCTTAGATCTATCACTTTTATATCGGTTCGTTTTCTCCCGTCTTTTACAACCCCAAGAGTTACCAGTTCAAAATCCATTTCTTCAACTCTGCTTGAATAACGGTAATCGGCACCCAAATCGAAGTTTGAAAAATAATAATCAAGGCTGGCAAATGCCATATTGCGCGGCCTGTACTTAAGTGCGGTATTCTGCTGAAGATCCCTTGCCCGCAGGTATGTGTAGTTTAACGAAAGCTTCAGACTGTTTTTAAAGAAAGTATAATTAGAATTAAATTCAAATCCTTGAATTCTTGCGCGGGTAACATTCTGGAATTTAACAAGTCCGTCAGCAGGGTCTACACCCGGTTCAATAAAATTATAAAATTCATTTTGAAAAATTGCTGCATCAAGATCGATATAGTTAGTTACCTGGTAATTTATTCCTGCTTCTGCAGTCCAGTTGGTTTCCGGTTTAAGGTTAGGATTAGGAGTTATTGTTATACCGCTTGCACTTGTTGACGTATAAGCTTCGGCAAGCGTAGGCGCTCTAAAACCGGTACCGAATGAAGAGCGCAAAGCTATCTTATCGGAAAGTTCGTAATTTAATCCAAGCTTTGGGGAAAGTGCACTAACGCCTATTTTATTGGCAAGCCTGCTGTAGTCGTATCTTATTCCCGTAGAAATTGAGAGAGGAAAATTAAAATTGTAATCAAGTTGAGAATAGATTCCATATCCGTAGGAAGATTTATCGCTAAAAATGTTAGATGTAACCTTATCGGTTGTACCTTCAATGCCGGAGACAAGAATAAGATTATCCGCCAGGTTTGCGTTTGCCTGAAGTTCCATCCTGAATAAATTCGAAAGAGAAGAATCGTACGAAGCAGTTTGATCCCACCAGTCCGTTCTATAATAACTAGCCCTAATATTTATAAAAAGATTGTTATTTAAAATATCTTTATAAATAGAACCAAACATATATCTATCGGAATTAACTCTTTGACCCTCATCGGCGGCGGGAGGCAAAAGAGCATGCCTTGAATCTCTCCAGTATAAAAAGTTACCGGAAACCTGGTTTAATCCGTTAACAAAAAAAGTTAAAGATGATGATGGAGAAAAATTATATAATCCTTTAAAGTAACCGATATATCGCGAATAAAATCCGCTTTGCTTGTAACCCATATCGGAAAGCCTTGTTAGTGAAACCGAATATCCAAAATTTCCAATCCTGTCCGAGTGTGCTGCCGTAAGCCCGGTAAAAGTCCTCAGTTCATTTGACCAATTCCAGAGCGAATAGTAAGGTTTATCATACGCTCCGGCATCAGCTTTAATATAGGTTATAGGTTTTTTACTTATTCCTTTGGTTATAACATTTACCACTCCGCCGATTGCCGAAGAACCGTAAAGTGCACTAGCTGCACCCTTAATAACTTCTACTCTTTGAATTTCAGACACCGGGATAATTTCCCAAATTATTTCGCCCGTATCACCGGTGTAATAAGGAATGCCGTCAATCTCCAGCAGAACCCGTGTGCCCGCTCCCCTGCTGTACCCGCTTGAGCCTCTAATACTTATCTGATCATCAACCATATTAACGCCGGGTACAAACCGCATTGCATCCTGCAAATTTGTAATATCTCTTTTATCCAGTTGACTTGAGGTAACAATATCAGCACTAACAGGCAACCGGGAAATTTTTTGCGCATATTTGCTAGCCGTAACTACAACCTGCTGAGATTCAATTATGGCTTGTTTTAAAACAATATTTAAAGAAAGAGATTTATTTGAAATTAATCGCTCGGGAAGAATTTTACTTTGAAAACCGATGCTGGAAAATTCAAGTGTATAATTTCCGGGTTTAAGATTTTTAATTAAAAAATTTCCTTTTAGGTTAGTTGCCGCACCGTAACCGGTTCCTTTAATTAAAACATTTACTCCGGGAAGAGGATTACCGGTTGTATCGGTTACTGATCCGCCAATGTTGTATAGCTGGCCAAATGCGGTTAAATTATAAAATAATAAATAAGCTGTAATAAGAATTTTTTTCATTTATATTTTCTTTTCATTCCGGTGGTTGCGGAGGCGGATTGTCAAAATCGCATTTAATATTAATATTGTTGACCATTGTATTATCCGGTATATTTAATTTACCTGGAGTTGTTGTATCGTTATTCGAAAAGTAAATCCCAACTATATGCCAGTCGGCTCTATTTAAAGATAATACAGTCTTATATGATTGAGCAACAGCAACATAAGAATATATTCCGGCTGAAATCGGGACATATCCCGTATCTTGGAAGGTAGAAAAGTTAATCTCTTTAATTCCGTTCGGCAGCGGATGGCTTATATATCCCACATTAAATACATTAAATGAAGCAGAAGAAGTTAAAGGATTTTTGAATACGACAAGTAAAGTCCATTTAACACTATCCGGCCAGGCACCTATAAAAGAAATATTTCCGCTGAACCCTGCTTTTTGCTGTTCTTCCTGAAGTGTGGCAGGTACTATGCCGTGGTCGCAGCCGAAAATAAAAATTAACGGAAGAATTACTAAAGTGTATTTTAAAAATTTTTTCAATTAAAATATTCAGATATTGAAAATCTTTTAAACAATTTTGCCGATTACAATTGCCGGTTCATTCATACGTGCCGAAAGTTCAACAGCTTTTTCAACATCATCTTTATTTATAACTGCAGCCAAACCTATACCTAAGTTAAATACTTTTCTCATTTCATCAATTTTAATTTTGCCTGTTTCCTGAATGAGTTTAAATATTGAAGAAATTTCCCACGCATCCCAATCAATTTTTAACATAAGACCATCAGGTAAAATTCTTATTGTATTACCTATTATACCGCCGCCTGTAATATGAGAGAAACCTTTAACATCCATATTTGTTTTTAATATATTGATTAATTTCAAATACGGCTTATGAATTTTTAAAAGTTCCTCCCCTAATGTACCGGTTAACCCTTCCGGTTTGTCTGATAATTTAAAATTTTCCAGCAAAACTTTTCGCGCAAGAGAATAACCGTTAGTGTGCAACCCGTTTGAAGAAAATCCGATTAGTAAATTTCCCTTTTCAATTTTACTCCCATTAATTATTTTTGATTTTTCAACAATGCCTACAATTGTACCGGAAATATCATACTCATCATTATAATACATCCCCGGCATTTCCGCAGTTTCTCCTCCTATTAATGCACAACCATTGTCTTTACAGGCTGCCGAAAAGCCTTCAATTATTTTTGCAGCTTTATCAGGATTTAACTTTCCGAACGCAAGATAATCTAAAAAGTATAAAGGTTCGGCACCGCAAACAGCAATATCGTTTACACAATGATTTACCAGGTCCTGCCCAACTGTATCGTGTTTATTAAGTGCAAAAGCTATTTTTAATTTTGTGCCTACGCCGTCAACACTAGATACCATAACAGGATTTTTATACTTGTTCAAATCTATTTCATAAAATCCGCCGAATAATCCAATATCGGATAATACATTTTTATTGAATGTTGATTTTGCAAAGTCTTTTATTTTTTTTACGGTCATATCTCCGGCTTCTATATCAACACCGGCATCTTTATAAGTATTATCCAAACACAACTCCAGTATATTTATATCAAAAAATATTATTATTAAAAGTTAAACAAAATTTACCACTAAATGGAAAATATAACAAAGAAATATTATTACCATTCGTGTATGAACCATTCATTCCATTTTTCCAGCTATCCACTAAGACAATGCTGGATTTTATTAAGACTACCAATATAAGTTATCACATGAATTGTTGGATAAAAAATAATTATTGAAATCTTTAACTTTCAAAATTTACAAATGGAACATCTTGTTGATTTATAAAACAACATTTTCAAATTATCTCAACTCTGGTAAAATAGTGTTTAATATTCTTATAAACTGGAAACTATACTTATAAATACTAATAATTTTTCTTAATATTTGGTAAACCTTAACACTGAACATTTCGGTACATTATTTGATTGATATCACCCGTATATTAACAAATTAATTTACGGGGATCTTATGTTTAAATTTAAGTTACTAATAACAATTTCAATTGTTGGTGCAATGTCTTTAATTCTAAATTCATACGCACAAACAGCAAAAATAAAAACATTACCAATATCGCCGCGGCAATTAACCTTGCCGATAGTTGGTAATTACCCTGCCGGTTCTAATCCGGTATATAGCGGCAATCATGTGGTTGCCAAGGATATGCCTGTGTATTTAACTGCCGATACTACAGGCGGTGTTAATTCATTTTCCTGGTCGTTTTATTTAAAACCTGCAGGTTCATTTGCAGCTTTTAACAGTGCATCAGATCAGGAAGTTAAATTTACACCTGACTTGACAGGCTGGTATGCAGTAAAATTAACTGTTAACGGCGGAAGTTCAGACATTGATAGTTTTTATGTAAGCACATATCTGGGCTCTCCGGCTTCTACAATGTGCGATCCTTGCCATAAATCTTATCCCGGCATGGAAAAATATGAAGGATGGGTAAAAACCCCGCACGCTAATATTTTTAGAGAAGGTATTACCGGTCAACTAGAAACTTCAAATGTAAATAATATGCTAATGGGGACTTACTCAGGAAACTGCTTTAAATGCCATACCACTGGCTGGGATCAAAATGCAGATAATGGCAACTTTGGATATTTGGCCCATCAAAGCGGGTACGATACAACCTGGTATAAAACATTTACAAAATCCGGCGGTAGTTATCTAATCCCTACAAATGATCAAACAGCCTGGAATTTATTAAATTCCAGTAAATATAATAGTGCACTTAATACTTCTAATATAGGATGCGAAAGCTGCCATGGCCCGGCTTATGGCCACTTGTACAGTTTTGGAGCCATAAAAGAAAGTGCCTCACTTAATGCAGGCGTTTGTTTACAATGCCACGATGCACCTACTCATCATACAATAGGAACATATTATGTCAATTCAGTACATTATAAGTTCCCGGATGGTGAACATACTGCAAGAAGTTCCTGCTTCCCATGCCATAGCGGTGCAGCTTATGTTAAATACGTTGACAACCCGACGAATCCAGGTTATACTAATAGCGACGGTGATGTACCGATTAGCTGCCAGGTTTGCCATGATCCTCATAATTCAACTAACCTTGGATTGAGAATTGCGAGCAATATAACTTTGCTTAACGGGTACCAGGTAACTAAAGGCGGAAACGGGCAAATGTGTATGAGATGCCATCAAGCCCGTCATGTCGGAAATACTTCTATTACCGATAAGGCTCCATACTACGGCTTCTTTAGTCATTTTGAACCAATGGCACCTCAAACAGATATGCTGTTCGGACAAAATGCTTACGAATTCGGAGATTCCACATTAGCCGGCTTAAGTACTCATGCAAACGTACCGGATGCGTGCGTTACCTGCCATATGGCTAATATAGGAACCGGAAACAGCCCGAGCCACCAATGGGGCATGATTGATACAACCGGCGGAACTCCACATGACTTGGTAGGAGGATGTGTAAACTGCCATGGAAATATTACTTCCTTCGATGATATTAAAGCTAGTTCCGACTGGGACGGCAACGGTAGAGTTGAAGGCGTACAAACAGAGATTAAAGGAATGTTAAATGAGCTGGGTTCTCTTTTACCAAAAGATAATACAGGTGCAGTTATAACATCGTTATCAAATCATGCAGATTCTATGGCCGTTGCAAACAAACCTTATATAGTAAAGGGAATATATACATACGAGTTTGTATTACTTGACGGAAGTTACGGAGTGCATAACGCCAAATATACTGTTGCAATTTTGCAGGATGCATTAAGAAGCCTCGGTTACACTGTTCCGGTAGAGCTTACTTCATTCCAGGCAGCACAAAGTAATAACCGCGTTACGTTAACCTGGGAAACTGCTACCGAAACCAATAATAAGGGATTTGAAGTTCAGAAAAAAATTGGAAGTACGTGGACTGAAATCGGCTTTGTTAACGGCAAAGTTAATTCAACTCAAATTACTCAATATTCGTTTGAGGATAAATTAACCTATGCAGATAACGGTACAATTTCCTATAGGCTTAAACAAATTGATTTGAACGGAACATCACAATACTCAAAGGTTGTAGAAGTATCTGTAGTTTCCGGGCCTAAAGAATATTCTTTATCCCAAAACTATCCAAACCCGTTTAATCCATCAACAACAATCAATTATGCTTTGCCTTATGCAAGTAATGTTAAAATTGTTGTTTACAATATAACCGGAGCTGTTGTAAAAGTTATGGTTAACGGAATGCAAAATGCCGGTGAGCATCAGATAG
>JBJKSH010000070.1:0-11077 GCA_046704255.1 Ignavibacteriaceae bacterium
AATAATAATCCGCTAAATAATTTAACGCCGAACATGTTGCAAGAATGTATAAAGCCACTCCTCCTAAAAACAAAAAGCTTTTTTTATTGAAGGCATTTCCGTTTGTAACAAAGTGAAATATTATAAGCGCAACTGCAATAATTATAGCTATGAAATCTAAATTCCAATAAGTTGTTAAAAATTTTAAAGTCGTCATAATAATGGTCCAAGATAAATTACGGAGAACACAACAATCCATACGGCATCAACAAAGTGCCAGTAAAGAGTAATAGATTCAAATGCGGTTGATTCAATCTTTTTAAATTTACCCGAATAAGTCATTCCGAATAAAATCGATAAAACAATTAATCCGATTAAAACATGAAATCCGTGAAAGCCTGTAAGCGTGAAAAATGCGGAACCGAAAACATTTTGACTAATCGTTACGTTTACGCTCATTAGCCTTGCATATTCCAACCCCTGGCCAATAAGAAAAACTGCACCTAATACAATTGTAGTTAACAGCAAGACCGACATTGTTCTTCTTTTATTCTTCTTAAAGCTTGCTCCGGCTATCTCCATTGTAACGCTGCTTGATATTAAAAATAAAGTAAAGATTAGGGTTTTTTTATAGTCAAGATATTTTGCCGATGCAGCCAGCGAACCACCGGGGTGGCTGTAATAAACGTATGCAATTATTAAAGCTATAAAAAAGAAAGCTTCCGATCCGATAAACAGGAACATTAATATTTTATTTTTATTCATCAGCAGCTTCCGGTTTTAATTCGCGTTTCCAATCAGGATTATCGGGATGACTTAAATCCCACAACGGTCTTCTGCTTCTCACAAGCGGAACACTTTCAAAGTTTTTCGGTTTAGGCGGAGAATCTGCCAGCCATTCCAGCGTCCATGCTTTCCAGGGGTTGTTACCTGCAGGTTCACCATGCTTTATAGAATAAAAAATATTCCAGATTAATACTACGAATGATAACCCGAGTACCATTGCACCTATTGTTGAAAACAAATTTAACGAACCCCAATATGGTAAATCCGGATATGTAAAAACCCTGCGCGGCATTCCGAGTAAACCCAACAAATGAAAAACAAAAAACGTACAGTTAAACCCGATAAAGAAAAGCCAGAATTGAAGCTTGCCTAATTTTTCGGACAACATCTTGCCAGACATTTTAGGGAACCAATAATAGAATCCTGCAAAGGCTGCCGATAAGGCCCCGCCGACAAACACATAATGTATATGGGCAACTACAAAGTATGTATCCGTTAATCTCCAATCAATCGGCACCATAGCAAACCCAACTCCGCTTAATCCGCCGATCGTAAAATCTATTAAGAATGCCATAGCAAACAGCATAGAAGTTTTAAACATGATGGAGCCTCCCCACATTGTAGCGCACCAATTAAATATTTTTACACCGGTAGGAACCGCAATAAGCATACTTGTGGCTGCAAAGAAAGCATTAAATGCTGTTCCCAGCCCCACGGCAAACATATGATGCGCCCAAACTCCGAATGCTAATAGTGCAATTGCTACGGTAGATGCTGCTACAAATTCATAGCCGAATATAGGTTTTCTTGAGAAGACCGGGATAACTTCCGAAATCATTCCGAAAGCAGGCAAAGCTAAAATATAAACTTCGGGATGCCCGAAAGTCCAGAACACATGCTGCCACATTAATGCGGAACCGCCTGTTGCGGTCGTAAAAAAATGAGCATTCAATAAACGGTCGATTAATATCATTACTAATCCGGCATTAAGTACCGGAAAAGCGCCGAGTATTAAAAAGCTGTTAACAAAGATCATCCAAACAAAAAGCGGAAGTTTTGACAATGCTAATCCTTCAGCACGCATGGTTAATGTAGTTACAACAAAGTTAAGTGCAGAACCAATAGTTCCTATTCCCATTAATAGAATACTAATTGCCCAGTAATTTACACCGGGGGACGAACTGTAAAACTTTTCGCTTAACGGTGCATAGCTGAACCAGCCTACATTGGGTGCGCCGCCCGCAAAGAAGCTGAAGTAAAGCAGCAGCCCACCAAAGAAAAACATCCAGAAACTGAATGCATTAAGACGAGGGTAGGCCATATCGTTTGCACCAATCATCAAAGGCAGAAGATATGTTGCAAAGCCGATAAGGATTGGCGTAAGTACAAGAAAAATCATCGTAGTACCGTGCATAGTAAATATCTGGTTATATGCCTGCGGTGAAAGCACGGTATTTTCAGGACGCATCAATTGTATTCGCATCAACATAGCTTCGCAAAAGCCAATCACTAAAAAGATCAAAGCCGTCCAAAGATACATTATACCGATTAGCTTATGATCCACAGTCGATATCCATTTCAGCAAACCGTTTTTAGAACGAAGCTTGGGGATAGGTTCTACACTTTCCGGAATTTGAAAAGCAAAACTCATTTTAATCCTTCCAGATATGTTACAAGTTCGTCCAACTGGTTTTTATTAAATCTAAAATCAGGCATATGTGCACCAGGTTTAACTTTTTGAGGATTGGATAACCATCTTAATAAATTTTCTCTTGTATTAGTTAGTCTTCCGCTTAAAATAGTAGTACGCGATGCAATGTGTGTTAAATCCGGTCCGACATGTGCGTTTGCAGGAGTACCGGCAATAGCGTGGCAGTCACCGCATGTTTCTTTTTGGAAAAGCACTTCACCTAAAATTGCGATACTGTCTTTAGGCGGAGGCGGAACCTGCCGCTGGTTATCCACCCACTTATTAAACTCATAAGGTTTTTGCGCAATCACTTTTATTCTCATCCATGCATGTTCCGCACCGCAAAATTCTGCACAGGTACCTAAATAAGTCCCGGCACTGTCAGCTTCTATCCAGGTGTAATTTGTTCTGCCCGGAATAGCGTCAATTTTTCTTCCCAAATCAGGAACCCACCAATCGTGTATTACATCTGCAGATTTAACTGCCATTAATAATTTTTTACCGACAGGAATATGTAACTCGTTTGCGGTTATAATTTTATATTCGGGATATCTCATATCCCACCACCATTGGTGGGCAATTATTATTATGTCGGGTTTCGGGTCACTTCCCACAGGTGTATTTATTGCTATCATTGCTTGTAAAGTAAGTACAAAGAAAAAGACTAAAATTAAAAAAGGAATAACTGTCCAGGTTATCTCCAGCTTTTTGTTTCCGAATATTTGCAGTGGTTCATCCGGCCGTTTTTTAGCTCTAAAACGAATTGCACCTATAATAACTAACCCAGCGACTAATGCAACAATAACACCTGCAAGAATGAGGAACTTTAAAAACAGGCTGTTGATATCATAGGCTTCCGGCGAAGAGGAAACAAACAACTGCGAAAAAAAACGGGAAATAGAGCTGAACAACTTTATTATATCTCGATATTTTATTTTTAAAAATTTTTCTAAGGTAACTTTTTATTATTAACCACACTGTGATCATAAGTACTATATTGTTTTACCTGTGATCAAGATAAATAATAAAAAGTCACTTTATGCAAAACTCACTCTTGTATTCTTACTTACTCAAATCTATGGGATAATCACTAAGTAATTGAAAGTTGAAAGTTGAGTATTGAGAATTTTCCCCGAAGGATCCTTTGGAAATATTCAACAATCAATTCTCAATGTTCAATAATTTAAATTTTAAAAATTGCAAAAATCTTTGGCTGGAATAATAGAGCAAATTTCGAAATTCCATTATTCCGAACGTTTAGTAACATGAGTTAACAATTAAAAAGATGAGATAAAAATTTAGGTTGACAACACCTCTATTTAAGGTGCTGCCTCTAAAATATTATGAAGTCGGCTGAGGTGCATTACTTACTTTTTTAGCCGTTACAGAAGATATGGAAAACATCCGGGAAGCAATTTTGTTACAAGGCTTGTGTATCCGTCCATGTAATTACAGACTGCAGTATAAACCAATTTCATTTTAAATTCCCGTAGCAAATTTAGCCATCACAATAATAATGGCAATTTGCATTACAGCTTGTATGGCAACAACCCGTATATAGCTTTTCATCAGTCTCTGTATTTTTTTCCCATCGGGTTTTTCTTTGCGCATTTCAAAATAAATACGGAGGTTTGTAGGCAATAGAAAACCTAATCCCTGTATAGTTAAAATTGCGACAATAATTAAAGCTGTAATAAGCCACCAGATATAAGGAAACGGCAGCGAGAAAAATCCCAGCCATGTTGCCATATACCAGCCCGCAGTGGTAGTAACAATAGCAAGCAGCGGCATATAAAAAAGCATCTTAGGCATTAAACGAAGCAATACTTCGCGTCTTGCCTGTATGGTTATTCTTCTCATTATAGGACCGATCATAAACCCCATAAACAAGTCTGTTCCGGTCCATAAAATTCCTCCGAGCACATGAACGAAATTTAGAAACCATAATACATGACTCATAATTGCGGCAATCATTATAACTATTGGAATAAGTACCCACCACTGTTTTACAATTTCTATTTTAGGTACAAAAGTATCGTTGGGAATAAGCCCGATCTCTCCGACTGGCATGTATGCCTCACTATTGTTAAATGATAATAATAATTTGATCCGCTTGAGGTAGAAAGTTTATATTGATAAAATAATTAATATTGAACTACCTGTCAATAAAAAATTTACGTGTTTAATTTCTTAAGGATTTTAATACCTTCTTTACTGTATCTTTTAAAAAGGAATTCTTTCATGTCATTCAAGGGAAAGTGAGATTTGTCGAAGAAATAATCCAGCCCTATTCCATCTAACAAACCTCCTAAAAATCTTAATTCCAGTTGAGGATTTTTAAAACCCAGTTCGTTAAATATCTCTTCCAGCTTATGCATGTATTTTTTGTTGAATTCGGTTAGAAGCTTTTTCCCCTCTTCCAAAATTCCGGGTTGAAATATAAATGAAGCATAAAGCATCCAGAGGTCTTCATTCTCCTCATAATATTTAAAGGAAAATTCTATAATCAATTTCAATTTATCATACGGATCTTCAACGGAATCCATAACTAGAATAAATTTTTCAGCTTCCTGATAAAGCTGCTGAAGAATAGCCTCTATAATTTTTTGCTTGCTTTCAAAGTAGTTGTAGGCAAGCCCTTTAGAGATATTTGCAGCTTTTGCAATGTCGTTAATAGAAGTTCCGTGGAAACCCTTTTCCGCAAAAAGCTTAAGCGAAGCGCTTAAAATATTTTCCCTGGTTTTTTTTCTTATCTCTTCAAATTGTTCTTTTGAACGCGGCAATTTACTTAATTATTTTTTATTGGTTAAATGTTCAGTCATAAAATATCTTGAAATTATAACTAAATCAAGCACTGTAAAGCATTGAAAAGCAAAGTGTCTCTTTTATCAAACCTAATAAGTATAAAAATGATAATATTTAATATTGAGAAAAAAATTTACGGTATAAAATTACCGGAGGTTATAAAAGGTTTGAATAGAAAAATTTGGAAAGGGTAAAAATTGATTGAAAAACCGGAAGATTACAAGCCAAAAAGCTCAGAAGAAATTCTAAATCAATTGATAAAAAGTTTCTACAGCGAAGACGGAATACAGAGGGAAAAGGCAAGATACGAACTTGTAAGTATAGGTAAGCCGGCGGTTGAATATTTAATCGGCCTGCAGTATTCTCCCAGGGAATGGGTAAGATGGGAAGCAATAAAAACTCTTAGCCAAATTGCAGACCCGGAAGCAATCCCCATCTTAATTAATGCGCTGGAAAATCATGATTTTGATGTTAGGTGGCTTGCCGCCGAAGGCTTGATTGAGATAGGCAAAGATTCGATAAGACCTCTGCTTGAATCGCTTATTTCAGGCAGCAATTCAAAATATATGCTGGAAGGCGCTCATCATGTATTAAAAGGCCTGGAGTTTAAAAAAGTATTTAAAGACTATGACGGATTAATTAAGAAACTTGAGAAATATAATTTATACCCGAAGGTTGCATTAGCAGCCCAGGAACTGCTTTCCAAATATTAAAATATAAGGTCTGGTTCTATGCTAAAAAAAGTGGTGGGTAAAATCGGAAGAAGCACAATATCATTCTTAAATGCCGTGGGGCAGCTTACGGTAATGATAGTGAATTCTTTAATCTCTATTAAAAAAATTCATATATACATCGACCAGGTTATAGAAAATTTTATATATATCGGAAAAGATTCACTGCCGCTGCTTGCAGGCAGTGCAGCATTTATGGGATTGGTAGTAGGCTTGCAGGTTGGAACCGGTGCCGGGCCCTTTACTCCGCACTGGGTAGAAGGCGGAATTGTTATTAAATTAGTGTTACTGGAAATGGGACCGATTATTTTCGGGCTTTTACTTGCCGGAAGAGTAAGTGCGGGCATTTCTTCGGAAATAGGTGAAATGAATGTTACCGAACAAATTGATGCACTGCGGACAGCCGCAATAAACCCGGTTGAGTATATTGTTATGCCCAGGGTTTTAGCAGGAATGCTTGCTGTTCCGATGTTAATTATTTGGGGAGATATTATTTCGATTTTATTTTCTTTTTTTTCACTTTACATTGTTGTGGGTCTAGCCTGGCCGGGTTTTGTTAAAGGTATGAGAAGTACATTCATCCCTACAGACATGTACACATCGGTTATTAAGGGATTTATCTTTGGAATAGTAATTACTTCACTAGGGTGTTATTTCGGGCTTCAAGCCGAACACGGCGCAAAAGGTGTCGGCAAAGCTACCACAAGCTCGGTTATTTGGGCCTCGATTGTAATTATAATTTTTGATTATGTAATTTCGGCAGCATTGTTTTTTGTATGGTAGACGTTATAAATATTTCTAAATCTTTTAACGGCAGCAAAGTGCTGGACGGTTTAAACCTTAAGCTGTATGACGGCGAACTACTCTCCATAATCGGCAGAAGCGGTGCAGGTAAATCCGTTCTTATAAAAATTATTTTAGGTTTAATAAATTCGGACAGCGGTAAAGTGGTAATTGACGGCGAAGATATCACCGGTTATTCCGAAGGTAAGATGAATGAAAAGGTACGAATAAAAATGGGCATGGTTTATCAATACGATGCTTTATGGGATTCGATGACAATCGGTGAAAATTTAAAATTGATTCTAAAAATAAGAAAGCATTTTTCAGATGAAGAAATGGATTATAAAGTTAAGGAAAGCCTCGATATGGTTGAACTGCCCGGAATTGAAAACAAATATCCCGAAGAGTTAAGCGGCGGTATGGAAAAAAGAATTGCTGTTGCAAGGGCAATTATTATGAAACCGAAATATATTATTTATGATGAGCCTACTACCGGGCTGGATCCTGTTCTAACCAATACCATAGATAATCTCATTTTAAAGCTTAACAAAGAACAGAATATTACTTCGCTGCTTATAAGCCATGACATTAAGAGTGCAGAAAAGGTTTCAGACAGAATATGCATGATTTATAGAGGCAAAATAATTCATGCATGTAACGCAGATAAATTATGGGAACAGGATAATGATATCTTTAATAAATTTATTCATGGAGATATAAATTTCCAATGAAAAGGAAATACAATGAATTTTATATCGGATTGGCAGTTAGCTTAACAATTTTGTTTGTAATAGCAAGCATCCTTTACCTGGAAAAGAACAACTTCCTCCAAAAAGGAATGACCGTAAATTTAATCGTACGTAACGCCAAAGGGGTTAGAAAGGGCGGAGACGTACTGTATAGGGGGTTGGAAGCGGGTTCGGTTCAGGAGACTAAATTCGTCAGCGGCGGCGTTCTATTAAAGCTAAAAATTACCGGGACGGATTCAATTCCTTCCGATTCCAGATTTAAAATTTCCACCAACAGTATTATAGGCAGCCCTGCTATTGAAATTATTCCGGGAAATTCAAAATCAATTATTAAGAACAATGCTTTTATTAAAGTACCTCCCGGTACGGGATTTTCGGATATTTTTCAACAGGTAAATAATATAACCGGTAATTTAAACCGGATGGTTAAAAATATTAATACCCTTACAGATAAAGAAACAAGGATAAAAGTAAAAAATGCTTTGGGAGAAATTGACAAATCCGTCCGGCTAATTCACAGTTCACTTCAAAACAACCTGGGCGATATTAATGATATTATTGAAAATATGAAGCAAATTACAGCGGAGAATAAAGCTCCGATAGATTCAATTATTAACCGTCTTTCGGATCATTCTAAACAAATTACCGGGGCAATGGATAACATCGAAAAGATTACGTATAATCTAAATAAAATTTTATCCGGACTTAAAAGAGGAAAAGGAACCGCCGGAAAATTATTAACTAATGATGAGCTATATGATAAAATCAATTCCACCGTAACTAACTTAAACAGCTTAATTGACGATATTAAAAAACATCCCGGCAAATATCTTCATATAAGTATATTCTAACTTTTTTAATTGACATATTCTTTTATTATTTCTAAGTTTTGACTGAACGTTTAGTCAATTATAAAATACGCTTTGGTTCATTTATGAAAAAGATATTAATAATATTACTAACTCTTACGGGTATAGTATATTGTCAAACAGCAGAAGAAATTGTAAGCAAGGCAGAAAACGATGTAAAAGGTAAATCATCTTACGGAACAATTGAAATGATTATTAAAACTCCCGACTATACGCGCACTTTAAAAATGAAATCATGGTGGGTGGGAAATCAGAAAGCATTAATAATTACCGAATCTCCGGCAAAGGAAGCAGGCAATAAAACTCTTAAAATAGGCAACGAAATTTGGAGCTATTTGCGAAACACGGAAACTACAATAAAAATTCCGCCGTCTATGATGCTTCAATCCTGGAACGGTTCCGATTTTACAAATGATGATTTGGTGCGGGAATCAAACCTTGTTAAAGACTACAATTTAAAAATTCTGGAAACAGAAAAAATTGATAATAAGGAATGCTGGAAAATTCAGCTAACACCTAAACCGGATGCGCCTGTTGTTTGGGGAAAGATATATTACTGGGTACGTAAAGCAGATTATCTTCCGGCCCTTCTTCAGTATTTTGATGAAAAGGGAAAGATGGTTAGGTACATGGTTTACTCTGATGTAAAAGATTTTCACGGCAGAAAAATGCCTTCTAAATGGGAAATGTTTAACGTTGCAAAGAAAGGTCATTCTACTACTATTATAGTTGATGATATGCATTTTGATGTTAAAATTCCCGATAGAATTTTTTCTTATCAGGAACTGGAAAACGGAGCCCAATAAATCTCATTGAGCCAATCAGGCTCATAGGGGGCTAAAGATCATTGGAGTAGTAATTAGAAAAAAATAATTTTAATGATGTAAAGGTAAAACATGCTGCTTAAGCTAGCCTGGCGAAATATTTGGAGAAACAAAAGGAGGTCTCTAATTACACTTGCCGCAGTTGTATTTGCGGCAGTTATGGCTATTGCAATGCGCGGTATTCAACTAGGGACGTATGCACTTAATATCAAATCTGTAGTAGAATTATTTTCCGGGTATCTTCAAATACAGGAAAAGGGCTACCTGGACAATCCGACATTAACTACCAGTTTCATTATAAACAAAAATTTAAAGGATGCATTAAATAACACTAAAGGCGTGATTGGCTATGCACCAAGAATTTATGCAGACGGCTTAATTAGTTTTAAAGACAATTCGCGTGGAGCCGCAATTTTCGGAATTGAGCCTAATAAGGAAAAGCAGGTTACTACTTTTACCGAAAATATAAATTCCGGGAAATTTTTTACTTCGGATTCTTCAAATGAAATTGTGGTTGGAGCGCAGTTGCTTAAAAATCTCGATGCAAAAATAGGTGATGAAATTGTTATTCTTGCACAGGGATATGACGGCGCTTTGGGAAATCAGAAATATAAAATTGTGGGAACAGTTAAGCTAGGAGTGCAGGAACTTGAGTCGGCATTGGTATTTATGGGATTGAAATCGGCGCAATCTTTGTTAGCAATGGGCCACCGTGTAAATGTTGTGGCAATTAAAGCGAATAATCTCAATAATATTAAAGAAATAAAAAGCAGCTTGACGAATAAAATTAAAAATCCCGAACTGAAAGTTTTATCTTGGGAAAAAGTAAACCCGGAACTGGAACAGTCAATTCAGCTCGATAATATAAGCGGGATATTTTTCCTCGGGATATTAATAGTTATTGTTGCTTTTGGAATTTTGAATACGGTTTTAATGTCTGTTATAGAAAGGTTCCGGGAGTTTGGCGTGGTGCTTGCCATAGGAATGCCGCAGGTAAATTTAACTTACCTGGTTTATCTGGAAACAATAATCATAACGATAATCGGATTACTTATAGGTAACATACTTGGAAGCATAGTTAATTATTATTTGATAATTCACCCGATAATGTTCGGCGGCGAGCTTAAAAAGCTGTACGAAATTTATCATTTTCTTCCTCAGCTAAAGTCAACACTTATGCCGTCGATTTTTATTAAAGTGTCTTTTACCATACTTGTTATTTCATTGCTTTCGTGCTTGTACCCGGCATATAAAGTTTATAAACTTGAACCTTTAAAAGGAATCAGACATACTTAACTAATAATTAAATGTAAAACATGTTATTGAAATTGGCGTGGCGAAATATTTGGAGGAATAAAAGAAGATCTTTCATCGTTCTGGTTTCCATAGTTGTAGGCTTAATAGCAATTGTATTATCGGACGGATTATCCAACGGTATGATGAGGCAGATGCTTTTCAACCAGGTTAATCTTGATATTTCGCATATACAAATTCACAAAGCGGGGTTTAACAGCAATAAGGTTGTAAAAAATTATATACCGAACATTAAACACGTCGAATCCATTTTAAGAGATGATCCGGAAATTAAAGCATTCAGCAAAAGAGTTTATGCTACCGGAATTTTAAGCAGTGCAAATAATTCATCGGGTGTAATACTTTTCGGAATTGATCCCGGTGAAGAAGCTAAAGTTTCCGTTATCAAAAGTTCAATAATTAAAGGTAAATATTTGGGAGCAGGGAAAAGAGAAATTATCATCGGGAAAAAGCTTGCTGAAAAACTTGGTGTTGAAGTCGGAGATAAAGTAGTGGCAATGGCAAATACATTAAGCGGAGATATAGGCTCCGATGCTTTTAGAATTGT
>JBJKSH010000071.1:0-3933 GCA_046704255.1 Ignavibacteriaceae bacterium
TTGATGCGGATACTGCATCGGAGCAATTAAAAGTTACAAAAGGCACAATCCAGGAACAGGTAGGTACTTCAATGTTATCCCAGTTAAATTCCGCCCCGCAGCAATTGCTTGCTTTGTTCCATTAACGGATAATAATTATTAAAAAGAGCGGAGCAAATTTTTATTGCAGCCGCTCTTGTTTATTTATTTTACGTTTAAATTTTAATTCTTATGAACTTAACACAAGTAATTTTAGTGAGCAGAATAAAATCCGGTCTATGATTATTAAAAATTATTTCGAATAATATTAATCAAGAAATCGAATTTCCTAAAATACTGCCGTTTTCATTTGCCTGTTGAACTACTTGTAAAGTTTCATCTACTTTATTTTTAAAAGTAACTGCAGGAAACAATTCATATAATGAAAGCTCACTTCCTAAAAACCATATCTTTATCCACGTCCTTAGCCAGACAAGAATTTGCTGAATTAAAAACATAACAAGAATTGTAAACCCGGAAATCATTCCTATTGTACTGTCTAGAAAGAAATAAATTAAAAACATTAGCACCGGCGCAATTAATAAAAGCAGGTAAAGAAAATATGTACTGAAGAAATGCTTGAAAACAAATTTAACCGACAGCCAAACAGACTTGAATGATTTAGGTGAGTCGTTAATAAAAATAATTATCTTTGCGTAATCTCCTATTGTTAAAATAAACAGGAAGAAAAACAGGTAGATTACTATTCCTGCAAGTGCCGTATAAAAAAGAGATGCTTCATTCTGCACGGTTCCGGAAGCAATCCCGAGTATTGCACCTAAAGGCATAAAAATTATAAACGCAAAAATTAATTGTAGAATAAGCAGGTAGAATGCCAGTCTTAGGAACCTAAAGAAAAAAGCAGCACAGCTTTCAAAGAAAATCCTTGCAGAAAATTTTTTATCTTCCCCGGTTAATATTTTAAGAACGCCTCCGGCAAAGAAAACCGTAAATACCAGGTAAAGAATTCCAAACCAAATAGCCGCAGAGGCAAAAGGGGCAAGGGCATGTCCTGCGGTTCTTAGAAAATCCGAATAAGTTGAAAAGTTGAATCCTTTAACCAAAGAATTAATTGCCGTGGTATTCCCTGCAATTTTACCCAGCATTGTGCGGAAGGGAACTGCTAGCAGCAGCGCCATAATTAAGGTAATAACGTAAATTAATGCTGCCATCTTTTTTAATTTGGCCGCTTTTATAAAACCGTTTGAGTATGCTTTAAATAATTTCATAATTCATCACTTTAATAATTATTAAAAAAGTGTACCGAATGTCTGCATTATATTTTCTACCCAGAAAATAAATTTGGCAGCATATTTATTAATGGAAGTTTTTTCCGGTTCCAATGTAAAGCTGTTGTTTATAAGGTTAATATCCATCGGAATTTTGTTGTAAGGATCAACCTTTGCCCAAACAGCTTTATCGGGTCTTTCGTAAATAAGGTCGTGCGCCCTATCTTTACCGTCCCAGTGTTCAAGTACTTCTTTACCGCTGTTAAAATGGACAAGAATCTCTTCCGGTATCTCTACGCCTCCTAACCTTTCTACAACAACACGAGAACGGTAAAACGGTTTGTTGTTATAATTTCTTTTAGTTTTATAAAAGAGATTAACACCGGCACTATCGTAAGCTCCATTAACAGGATTAATTTCGGAAACAGTTATGCCAGCAAGTTTGTAATCGCAAACATCTGTTCCATATAAAACTTCTTTAAAGAACCAATCCATGTTGTTGCCTAACTTATCACCCATATCTTTTTTAACCACCCTGTTAACAACTGCTATAAAATCTCTGCCGCACGGATGTTTGAATTTCCATTCTTCAAAATATGTATGCATAATATCATCCATAACTTTCTGTCCAACTAATCTCTGTAAAGTCATCATCCATGTAGCGGTTTTGCTATATGTTATCGCGCCGTAATCGTTATGTTTATAATCCCACGAATTTTGAGCGTCAGGAGAAATTTTAGGATCACGCATAGAAGCATAAGTTTCTCTCTGTTCTTCAAAATCACCGAAGTGATAGCCGAAAAGATTAAAGAAGGATGTTTCCTTCCCGTAAAAATGATCCATAATTCTTATTTCGAAGTATGTATTCATTCCTTCGTCCATCCATGCTTCTTCAAACTCGTTTGTTGCAAGCATACCCATAAAATAATTATGCCCGAACTCGTGAATAACAACATCTTCCGTAAACTTAATGCCGTTTGGCATTCCCCATAAACACCCAGCGGTAAATAAAGTTGGGTACTCCATTCCGGCAGCACCAAATGCGTTGAAAGGAGGATCTACTATTGTAAGATTTGGATACGGATACACTCCGGCATATTTGTTAAAATATTCCAGCGCATCTTTAACTGCGTCTATATGCCTGTCAGCTTGGGATAAATGCTGCGGCTGCAATAGAACCCTTATCTTAACATGCCTCCAATTAGCATTAACTACTTTAAATAAAGGTGAAGCAGTCCATGCAAAATCTATAACATCTTCTTCATGAAAGAATAAAGTTTTTGTACCGTCTTTGTTTTCCTTTACGTTTTGCAGAACACCAGTTGCACCCACAACGTAATTCTTCGGAACAGTAATGTGAACATTATAAACTCCGAAGTCGGCATAAAATTCCGAGTTTGCATGATACTGATGGCAGTTCCATTGACCCTTTACTGCATAGCGTTCGCCGGCAGGTTCGTAAACTCCAATTTTAGGAAACCATTGCGCCACCATAAAAAAGTTGCCGCTGTACCCGCTTCTGGCAAAAACTTTTGGAAGCTTTGAAATAAATTTTATATTGATGATAATTTCTTTACCGGGAAGAACAGGTTTATCCAAAGGTACGCTTATTACTGTTCGATCATCCGGGTTGTTGTCGTCGGGATGAATATATTCGATTTTGTTTGTTAAATCTTCACCGTCTTTTACTTTCATAGATAAGATTTTTTCCCACCCCCAGTTCAAATCCGACTGAACATTAAAATTAACTCCCCGCAATTGCCCGCCCGATTCTTTAATGAAAGTAGAGTTTGTATTTTTAAAGGCGTTAAGATAAAGGTGAAATTCAAGATTACTTATCTTATCCCCGGAAGTGTTCTTCCAGTATAACGTTTCTTCCCCTGTAACAGTCTTCTTTTCCGGGTTCAGCTTTACATCCATTTCATAGCTTGCAATTCTATTGCTAAGCGGAGTTGAAAAAATTGTTTGCTGCGAAAATGAAATATTAGATGAAGTGATAACCAGGAATAGAAAAATTGTAGTAAAAAGAATTGAAGTCTCTCCGTTGTTTTGTGTCATTTCTATTTATTACACCCTTTAAATTTGATGCTTAAATTATACAATCAAAAAATTATAATCAATCCCGCAATTCGGGAGATTGGAAAACAATCGATTGCGGATTATTTGACGAAAACCTATATTGAAAAGAAAAATATACCATCCTTGTGAAAGGAATATAAATGACAGCCGGATCATTTTTTAATAAAATATCAAACGGGAAAATTGATGTTATTCAATTATTATAAAATCTTATTCATAAGCTGCAAATCGATTATTCTGATTAGGAAAAACGGAAAAGCAAACGGTTAAAAGATTTAGCAGATATAATGAGGCATATAGAAGCGTATCCCGAATTATTAAATTTACTTCCGGAAAATATTAGGGATTAGTTTTAACTAATACATAAAGGAAATAATTATTTCGGTTTTCTTAATAGAGATAGGTATAGGGTTTACAATAATTCTAAGTCTAACCGGTTTTTTGTAATCTAATTAAATCTTTCCCTATTGCCTGTAGCTAATTATTCCATTAGAAATTATTTTATTTATTGTTTATTTTTCAATACCATTGAAAAATAATTGCTGACAATTTTTATTATTTATTAAAATTTGAAATTGACCGATGGGTAAAAAGAAGGAATCCAAAT
>JBJKSH010000072.1:0-3054 GCA_046704255.1 Ignavibacteriaceae bacterium
TAAGAGTTACCGAAGAACAGGAATTAATCGGACTGGATTTGAGCCAGCACGGCGAATCAATTTCGGAAAATAGCCTGGATTCGGATATTGTTATAAAAAGAAAAATAAAGGAAATATTTGCAGAAGAGAATTAATATTTAAGTTCGATTTTTAAAATATTAATATTATCTTTCCCCGGTTTATTATACCTGTACATCTATTCAGATCTTAAATAAAATAAAAACATTTAAAAATCAGATAGTAACATTTATGAATTCTTTTGATTTCCGGCCGTTAACAAAAGATAGATGGAATGACATAGAAAAATTATTCGGGGCAAACGGTGCCAGCGGAGGATGCTGGTGCATGTGGTGGAAACTTTCCAAAGCTCAATTTGAAAACCAAAAGGGGGAAAAGAATAAAAAAGCTTTTAAGAAGATTGTTTCTTCTAATGAAATCCCCGGGATTATTGCCTATTGTAAAAATGAGCCTGTAGGCTGGTGCGCGATTGAACCGCGTTCAGCATACAAAAGGCTAGAAACATCACGAATACTAAAACCTGCTGATGATAAACCGGTATGGTCAATTGTTTGCTTCTTTGTAAAAAAGAATTTTAGAAGGCAAGGCATTACGGTTGAACTGTTAAATGCTGCCGTAACTTATGCTAAGAAAAAAGGAGCAAAAATTGTTGAGGGTTATCCTCTAGATTTAAAAGCAAACAAAAAATATCCCGATGCATTTGCATATCACGGTACCAAAACTGCTTTTGAAAAAGCAGGCTTCCGGGAAATCATAAGAAGATCGGAAACAAGACCGATAATGAGATTTTATTTTTAAAAACTTTAATAAAGTTTAAAACTTAAAATCAACTCCAAAATCCAGACCGGAGTAACCTAAAGTCCCAAGTCCTAATCTTCCGTTTATTGCTACTGTTGGAGATACCCAATATCTTGCACCGCCTTGAATTGCAAGCCATAACCCGCCGTATGTGGGGGAATTAAATATTTCTCCGTAAGGACCATCCCAAGTAACCGAGCCTGCATCATAAGCCAGAACGATTCCAACGTACGGATCAAATTTACTTCCGTTAATAATGAAGTGATAATTTCCCTGTGCACCTATTAAGACGTCGGAGTATTTCCAGTATGCCGTACTGTATCCCCAATATCTAAACAACCCGCCTACTCCTACCAGACCAAAGTTCTGCAATTCAATTCCATACTCATAGCTTAGGCCAAAATCCGGAGTGCTCCCTAAAAATGCGAATCCTACAGAAGGTCCTAAATAATTCTTCTGTGCAACAAATTGAGCATTCGCTTTTGAGGTAACCAAGGTTAAAGCTATAAGAACGGTAGAAATATAAAACAGAATACTTTTATTCATCTGTTAACCTCCTGTAATTTGCAAAAGATTATAATAAATCATAATTAAAAGATTATTTATAAATATGAATTTGGAAACCGTTAACAATCTGCTGGAAATACTCTCGGCTTTAAAATATTGATCCGCATTTATAACTTAATAATTTTAGGCGGGTTAGTCTTTGTTTAATAGCACACATTTTATTCGGGATAAATTTGGGAACATACGGAGCCTTGCCGAAGGCTCCGTATGTTTTAAAATTTTTTATACTCTTGGGCCTTTTACATTAACAATCTAAAATTACTTAAGAAGAATCATTTTTTTAACATCGCTAAACTCTTTCGTTCCGTCCAACGGTTTTGAATAAATTGAGCAGAAATAAATGCCGCTAGGCAAATTGCCTGCGTTCCAATCGGTTCTATATTTGCCTTTCTTTAATATAGTATTTACAGGAGTTGCCGCAGTTTTACCCAGCAAATCGTAAATGGATACTTTAACAAAACTTGTTGCGGGTATTTCATATTTTATTGTTGTTACCGGATTAAAAGGATTGGGGTAGTTCTGATGAAGAGTAAAATTTAGTTCGGAAACCTGATGCTTTTTAACATCAACCGTATTGGAGAAGGACAGATCATCCAAATAAAATACAGAGCCAGCTTCCGGAAGGCCGGTAGCGGAATTTAACATAGAAAAAGTTATCTTAATTACATTAGGAGCAAGAGTTTCATTTGAATAATAAAACCCAGCATCGAAATGTGAAAAGTATTCGCTTTTTTCAAAAGTACTGGAAGCTACACCAACAATAGTAGTATCCGTATCCGTACGGTGTAAAATCGTAACAGAGATATACATTGCGTCTTTTGCATTTGCAGGCAGAAATTTATAATAACCAACCAAATATTTGTATTTTTCCGTTACCGAGAATCCGTTGCCGTCCTGGCCTGCCTTAAGGAAAGGATAGTGAGTTATTCCATTATTCTCCGTTACGGAAACCATAATAGAATAACTGCCGCTGTTACATTCGGTAGATTGAACTATGGAGGTAAAACTTGAGCTGTTATTGGTTTTCCATCCCTCTGGCTCGGTACCGTTCCAATTTTCAAAACCGCCGTTTATTATCTGGGCAAAGGTACCGGGTAAGCTTAAAACTAGAAAAAGTAGCAGTAATAAGTTCTTCATTTTTCACCTCATTTATTTTTAGAAATACAAAGTAAATCTTTTTATTAACAAGGGAAGAAAATTCAATACTTATTAACTTTATCTTTCTTCGTTTGTTAAAGAACAAAAGTACAGTTATAAAATGTTACCCCTAATTGTTTACCAAATTAACCAAAATATTTTAATAATCAAATGGATAAATATTTATAAGATATTATGCCGGAGGTTAGTGTTAAATTTTTTATTTCCCCCAAAATCCTGCTTGTAATTAGCAGCCTTCAACGTCTAAAAAAGCGACGTTGAAGGTTTTGAAAAGCTGCGGCAAATATGCTCGTGAATATTTTATTTCTCCGTCATAAACGGGTATCGCCAGTCTTTAGGCGGATCGAAAGTTTCTTTAATTGATCTTGCCGTCATCCACCTAAGCACGTTCATAGCACTGCCTGCTTTGTCGTTTGTGCCGGAAGCACGTCCGCCGCCGAACGGCTGCTGACCTACAACCGCCGCCGTAGGTTTATCGTTAATATAAAAGTTGCCTGCTGCATTTCTTAGCTT
>JBJKSH010000073.1:0-2965 GCA_046704255.1 Ignavibacteriaceae bacterium
ATTACACAAAAGAAAAGTTCGAGGGAAAAGTTAAGGATGCTGATGTTGTCCTGGATTCAATTGCAAGTGAAGAACATTTGCTCCGCTCTCTAAGTGCCGCAAAAAAAGGCGGCAGAGTTGTAAGTATAAAATCCAATTTTGAAGGTAAGGCTGCAGATAAAGCAAAAGAGAGAGAATTACTTACATACCGTATTTTGGTAGTATCCAGCGGAAACGATATGAAACAGATTGCAAAATTAATGGAAGAAGGGAAAGTTCGTTCGCATGTTTCGCAAAAATATGATTTTAAAGATCTTCCCAAAGCTCATGAGCAAATTGAAACCGGCAAGACGACGGGTAAGATGATAGTTGTTATTTAATGTTAACCGGAGAATTTAAACTTCAAGTTAGAAACCTATTAAGTTAACTTAAATTAATACGCATCATATTTGTATATGGAACTGGTTTCTCAGGCGGATAAGTGATACCAATCATTTTTTATCTTGTATTTAATTCCAATTTTAAATTTATTTTTCAGGCCTTATTGTACCCGTTTATAATTATTACTCAAAATAATTTAATTGAAAAAAACTAAACACATATACCACCACACATTTTGGGAAAAACTTCCGCTGCGTGCGTATTTCATTTTTCTTTTATCGGTATTCTTCAGCTTTTCAATTTTGGGTGCAGCTTTCGACCTATTACAAAATCTTTCCCCGCCCCTGCCATTTACGATTTTCTTATCGGTTTATTCCGGTTGTATAGCTGTAGGATATGCATATTCTTTCACAAGAAACCGCAAGGCTTTAGTTGTAGTTTTAGTCTTTCAATTCGGGTTGTTTTTAATGCCCTGGCAGAAAATTTTTGCCGGAGATGTTATTCCTTCCCATTCTTCGAAGTTAATTTTTGATGCAATAAGTATCTATTTGGGAGTAATTTTAGGTTATGTTTTCTTCATAATATTTATTTCGCGTGAGGGAATTAAGCAAGTACGGTTTAAAACGGAAATTGATCTTGCCGCCGAAATGCATGATGTATTGGTTCCTTCTATTGAATTTAACAACGGCACATTTGAAGTTTACGGTACATCCAAGCCGGCATTGGAAATTGGGGGAGACTTGATCGATTTATATAAAAGTGAAAAACATTTAACCATATATATAGCGGATGTATCGGGGCACGGTATTAACGCAGGCTTGCTTATGGGAATGTTTAAGTCAGCAATTCATTCCTGGCTTAGCGGTGACGTTCAATTAACCAGGTTAATTCATCAGACGAACAACACTCTGCACAAATTAAAAAAATCAAATATGTTTGTTACCGGAAGTATTATTAGGTTCTACCCGGATTCTTCCGTAGAGTATTTAACCGCGGGGCATTTGCCGGTTTTATATTATAAAAAAAACTCAAATGCAATAGAGCATCTTTTAATAAAACAAATTCCCATTACAGTTAAAGAGGATTTTAATTTCTTAAGCAGGTTTATAAATTATTCTAAGGGCGATGTCTTTGTTTTACTTACGGATGGTATTGTTGAGGTTATGGATAAAAACGGAGAGCAATTCGGGCTGGATAAAGTAGAGAAAATTTTAATTGAAAATAATACCGGAAGCGCACGGCAAATTTTCGATAAGATAATGCAGGAACTGAATAAATTCGGGAAACAAAAGGACGATCAATCGGCAATAATAGTCAAATCTCTTGCTTAGCATTATCAAACCTGCCGATGCCGCTATATCTATAAGTGATTAATAAAAATTTCTTAATTCTATAATACTTTCTAACTGCAAATAACGGAACTGCAAAATACATCTTTTTTATATCATTTCTAATGACATATTTTAGCACGGAATTTTTTTGGGATATTTTTTCATTATGGCGGCAAATATGTTTTCACGAATTCTTTTTTTAATAAAGTGGAGGTCCTATGTTCAAACATTCCCATGCCGTCTTAAAGTTAGCGGCAATTTTCTGTGCAGTTTTATTTTTTAGTACTTTTAGTACAAGCATTGCACAAGTATCTTCCCCCCAAAATCTCAATGTCTCTGTAGAGGAAAGCAAAGCCATGCTTTCATGGGATGCGCCCGAAGAAGGTACCGCGGCCAAGTTTTATATTTATAAAGCTTATGGTACCGACGAAAATGCAGACCCGGAAACACTTAAGTTCGTTAAGTCAGATTCAACTACCGATGCAAGTTACTCCGATGATTTAAGTTCGATATCGTCTTCCACTCCTGTAGCATTTTATTATGTAACAGCTGTTGATGAAAACGGTTCGGAAAGTTCTCCCAGCAATTCCGTAAATGCTGCCCTTCCTAAAAATGATGAAGAAGGGGAAAATTAATAATAAAATAATGTAATTATCCTTTCTTCTTTATATTGAATTTTTCATAATGCCGGTATTACCTGTGAATAATATTTAACTATATTGTTCGTGGTTTACCGGCATTTTTAATGATTTGTGTTATTTAATTACTCAAAAGTTTTATTTATTTTACAACTTTGTAAAATTAAAATGACTTTATGGGTTAAAGAAAGGATAAAATAATTTTAATATGATGGATAATTCTGTAAAAACTACGGAACGGGCAATTTTAGTTGCATTAAAAACAAAAGAATTAAACAGGGATATTGTAGAAGAACATTTGGATGAACTTGAAGAATTAGCTGTTACTGCAGGTGCTGAGACAATTCTAAAAGTTATTCAAGATAGATATTCAATTGATCCCGCATATTACATTGGTAAAGGGAAAGCAGAAGAACTAGTTTATCTTGCAGAAGTGAATGATGTTAACCTAATTATTTTCGATGACGATCTTTCGCCTGTTCAATTAAGAAACCTTGAAAATTTAATTAACAAAAAAATAGTAGATAGAAGCGGACTTATTCTTGATATATTTGCTTCCCGTGCAAAAACAAAAGAAGCAAAAACTCAGGTAGAACTTGCACAGCTTCAGTATATGCTTCCGCGCTTAACAAGAGC
>JBJKSH010000074.1:0-48865 GCA_046704255.1 Ignavibacteriaceae bacterium
ATAGATATCCGCACTATCATTCCTCTTGATGAAGAAACAATTTTTAATTCCGTTAAGAAAACAGGAAAAGCAATTGTAATTCATGAAGATACATTCACTGCCGGGTTTGGTGCTGAAATTGCTTCCCGCATTTCGGATTCTTGTTTTCAAAACTTGGACGGACCTGTAAAAAGAATTGCAGCAAAAGATTCTCATATTCCTTATTCGCCTATTTTGGAAAATGCAATTCTTCCCAACAGAGATAAAATTTATAAAGGAATTAAAGCGCTGTTAGAGTTTTAAATTAATTGAATAAGTTTTTGAAATTATTTAAGAGTTAAATGCAATTATAAAGACATTAGAAACCAAATAAGCTGAAAATAGCTGGGCAGAGGTCTTGGTCTAAGCCTTTGCTTTAGCCTAAACAGAAGGAGTAAACAATGGATATTGTAATGCCAAAGATGGGAGAGAGCGTAAGCGAAGGAACTATTTTAAAATGGCATAAGCAAAAAGGCGATCATGTAAATAGAGATGAAATTATTTTCGAAATAAGTACTGATAAAGTAGATACCGAAATTCCTTCTCCGGAAGAAGGAGTGCTTTCTGAAATCCGATTCAATGAAGGCGATACCGTAGAAGTTGGTACTGTGGTTGCCGTTATCGAAACCAACGGAGAGAAAAAAGAAATTAAAAAGCCTGATAAAGAAAGTGCAGATAGTAAATCAAAACTAAATGAAGATGTAGAAGAAAAAAAGAAGCAATCTGCCGGTATTCGGAAAGAAGAGAAAGGCACCGCAATCGAAGCAGCACCCGAACCTGCCGAAAAAACAAGCAAACAAAAAGTGACTGCCCCTTCCGGTAATTTGCTGGATATTAAAATGCCAAAAATGGGTGAATCCGTAATGGAAGGAACAATTATAAAGTGGCATAAGAAAGCAGGAGACAAAATTAAAAAAGATGAAGTGATGTATGAAATAAGTACGGACAAAGTTGATACCGAAGTACCTTCGCCGGCAGAAGGCGTGGTAGCAGAAATACTTGTTGCAGAACAGGAAACTGTTGAAGTGGGTACCGTAGTTGCAAAACTTTCTACCGGAGACGGCAGCATAGTATCATCTGAAAAAGAAGAACATAAAGCTGAAGCACAACAAATTGTTCAACAACAGACTGTGGAAACTAAACAGGAGTCTATTGAAGTTTCTAAAAAATCCAAAGAATCCGAACCTGAAAAAACCGAAACTGCTTCTAACAATGAAACATCAAAATTTCTTTCACCTCTTGTATTAAATATTGCTAAAAAAGAAAATGTTAGTTTCGATGAAATTGATCAAATTAGCGGTACCGGTTTGGACGGAAGAATTACTAAAAAAGATATTTTGACATACCTTGAAGAAAGAAAATCCAAACCTGAGATTGAAGAGGTAAAAGAAGAAAAAGTACAGCCGGTTGCAGTTCAGCCGCAAACAGAAATTCATTATGAACCTTCATATTCAGACAGCGAAGTAGAAAAAATTCCGATGAATAACATCCGGCAGAAGATTATGCAGCACATGATTAACAGCAGGGATACTTCTGTTCATGTTTCTGCAATGATTGAAGTCGATATGACAAAAATTTATGTTTTTATAAAATCGAACAAAGAAAGCTATCTTAAAAATGAAGGTGTTAAATTAACTTATATGCCTTTCATTGCTGCTGCAGTTGTAAAAGCATTAAAAGAATTTCCGCTTGTAAATGCTTCAATTGAAGGCTCAACAATAATAAAGAAGAAATTTATAAATCTTGGAATTGCAGTTGCCGTAGAGCCGTCAGGATTAATTGTTCCGAATATAAAAAATGCTGATGAGAAAAATATAACAGGACTGGCAAAATCAATAGCAGATTTAGCTGACCGTGCTCGAAGTAAAAGATTAACTCCCGATGACATTACAAACGGTACTTTCAGTATTACAAATTACGGTGTATTCGGTACAATTTTCGGAACACCCATTATTAATCAACCGGAAGTAGCAATTTTAGGAGTAGGAACGGTAATTAAAAAACCTGTTATTGTTGAAACGGATGGAACTGATACAATTGCAATTAAACCTGTAATGGCTTTAACATTGTCTCACGATCACCGGCTTGTCGACGGAATGCTTGGCGGCAGGTTCTTGAAATTTATGAAAGAAACTCTTGAGAGTTTTAATGTTAATTCAAATTAAAAACTGTATTTAATATTACAATTATAAAAAAATATTTAGATAGGGAAAGAATTTGATAATCAATCAACATCAAAGAGAATATAAAGAGCAGATAGAAAAGGTAAAAACCCCTTTGGGTAAAAGACCTGAATGGCTTAAGGTTAAATTACCTATGGGAGAAAATTATAACGATGTAAAAGATTTAATGCGCAGGCAGTCTCTGCACACGGTTTGCGAAGAAGCCAGATGTCCGAATATAGCAGAATGCTGGAACAACCGTTCAGCTACGTTTATGATACTCGGCGATACCTGCACGAGAAGCTGCGGATTTTGTAATGTTAAAGTCGGTATTCCAAGTGAATTGGATTTTGCGGAACCACGACGTGTTGCGGATTCGGTTAAAGAATTAGGATTAAAGCATGTCGTAATTACTTCTGTAAACCGGGACGAACTTAAGGACGGCGGCGCTTCTATATTTAGTGAAACAGTTAGATTGATAAATGAAGAAATGCCGGATACTACAGTTGAAATTTTGATCCCGGATTTTAGAGGTGTTATAGATGCTTTTAATATTATTATGAGGTATCCTCCGGATATTTTGAATCATAATCTTGAAACCGTACCAAGGTTGTATCATGTAGTAAGACCGCAGGCTAAATATGAAAGAAGTTTGAAATTAATCAGATGGTTTAAAGACAGATATTTAAGAACCAAAAGTGGCATAATGGTAGGAATAGGTGAACAACCCGACGAAGTATTGGACTTAATGAAGGATTTGGTTGAACATGGCTGTGATATACTTACAATCGGCCAATATTTGCAGCCGACAAAAATGCATCTTCCCGTAGATAGATTTGTAACGCCCGATGAATTTAATATGTACAAAGAAGAAGGTTTAAAGATGGGATTTAAAATTGTAGAGTCTTCTCCGTTGGTAAGAAGCTCTTATCATGCAGACAGGCACGCCAGGGCATTATTTTAAAAGGACTTGATAAAGGGGAGGCGTAATTTTAGATTTGAACTTCACAAAACAAACTTCGTAGTTTGAAATCAAAATATATATTTATTTGTTCGTTTCTTTTTATACTTATACTGCGTGAACAAGCCTTTGCACAGCAGAAATTTTATTCTGTTTTAGTAACCGACACTATACATGTAAATTTTAGTAACAATTATAAAATATCTCGACTTACCATAATTCCGCATACGGAAACCATAAGACTAAACCGCAGACTTTTAAACCGTAAGCAATATAAAATATCTTATTCTACAGGTATATTCCATCTTTCGGATTCTTTGAAGTACTCTATATTTGATACATTATTTGTAACTTACGCAGCAATTCGTTTATCGTTAAAGAACGAATATGAAAAAAGAAAACTTACTTATTTGTTTAACCAAAAAATGGGGGATACTTTAAGAGTTGCCAAAGAAGAAGAAAATCCTTTCAGCTCCGAAGCAATTTTCGGAAGTAACATACAAAAAAGCGGAACACTTGTTAGAGGGTTTACAGTTGGTACAACAAGGGATTTTACTTTAAACAGCGGGCTAAGGCTGCAGCTTTCAGGTAAGCTTTCCAAAGATATTCAGGTTGTTGCCGCACTTACAGATCAAAATACACCGATACAACCTGAGGGTAATACTGCTACACTTCAGGAATTGGATAAAGTTTTTATCCAGGTGAAAACTCCGTTCGTTGTAGGAACTTTCGGGGATTATGAACTTCAGGAACAGTACGGCGAATTCGGAGGAATTGATAGAAAACTGCAAGGTCTTCTTGGTGAATTTAATTATAAAAGCCAGAAAGCTTATGTGGCAATTGCAAGTTCCAACGGCAAGTATACTACAGATCATTTTAACGGATTGGACGGCGTTCAAGGGCCGTATAAATTAACCGGTTCAAACGGTGAACAAGATATTATTATATTAGCCGGAACCGAAAAAGTTTATGTGGATGGAATTGAAATGAAAAGAGGAGAGAACAATGATTATGTAATTGAGTATTCTAATGCTCAAATTACTTTTACCACAAAACGGCTTATTACTTCAGCAAGCAGGATAACCGTGGATTTTGAATACACAGATAGAAAATATTCAAGAACTTTTTTCGGAGCCGGAGTTAAATCAAATCTGTTTAATAATAAGTTAGGGCTACAATTTGAATATTTAAAAGAAGGCGACGATAAAAATTCACCAATTGATATTGCTCTTTCCGATTCGGATAAAGCAATACTAGCTGCTGCCGGGAGTAATCAATTTAAAGCTGAAAAAACCGGTATATCGTTAGCTGCTCCGGATTCTCTTGGTATCAGAAGAGGAACCTATGAAAAAATTGATACCATAATAAATAGTAAGTCTTACTCCTATTATAAATATAATCCGGGCGGAACAAATTCAATTTACAATGTAAGTTTTAGTTTTGTAGGAACCAACCTGGGTGATTATGTAAATGTTAGTGTAGGCGATTTTAAATTTGTCGGGATAAACCAGGGCGACTATCAGCCCATAATTCTTTTACCGTTACCGGAATCAAAACAGACCGGCAATTTTGTTCTTAACTATTCTCCGGTTAACGGCATAATATTAAATATGGAATTAGCCGGAAGTATATGGGATCAAAATGAATTTTCTTCTTTAAACAGCAGCAAGATAAAAGGATATGCAAGAAATTTGATTTTTAAAATAGAGCCGAGAAAAATTTCGTTTGGGAAACTAAACCTGGGCAAGATTGGGCTATCTTACCAGGATAGGTTTACTCAAGCGAATTATTCACCGTTGGACAGAATAAACCCCGTTGAGTTTAACCGGGATTATAACATTACACAAACAGGCATTCCGGAAAATGAGGAACTCAGAGAATTTAATTTAAACCTTATTCCCATTAATGAATTGAATATTACTTCTTCATATAGTTATTTGAAAAGAGGCGCAAATTTTACATCGGATAGATTTAATAATTATTTTACTTTATCAGATAATAAAAATTATAAGGTTACTTATAACCTGGATTATGTGGCATCCAACGACAGCAGTTTGAAAAGTTCCTGGCTGCGGCAATCCGGCAGCGGTTATGTTTCTTTTTGGAATCTGAAACCCGGCTTCGATTTTCTTGCGGAAAACAAATACGATAACTTTCCGGGCCGTGATTCGCTTCTGTCCACCAGCTTAAAGTATTATGAATTCGATCCTTACATTGAGCTTATTAAGCTTGAAGGATTTAAACTGACGACAAAATATATGCTGCGCGAAGATTATTTACCTCTTAACGGATACATGGAAAAGCAAGATATTTCAACCGCCGAATTTTTAGAGCTAAGCTATAACCACCTGCGCGGGTTTGCTTCCACTTTGGATTTTACATTGAATAATAAAAAATATACGGAACCTTTTAAGAGACAAGGCTACCTGGACGCACAAACTATTTTAGTTAGATCTCAAAACAGATTTAATTTTTGGAAGCCGGCTTCCGGTAATTTCTATTATGAAGTATCTACCCAGAGATCTGCAAAGCTGCAAAAAGTTTTTGTTAAAGTTGCGCAAGGTGAAGGCAATTATATTTATCTTGGAGACTTAAACCATAACGGAATTCAGGACCCGGATGAATTTCAACCTGCTTTATATGACGGAAATTATGTGCTGGTTACCGTTCCGACTAATCAACTTTATCCCGTAATCGATTTGAAAACCAGCACACGATGGAAGATAAATTATAAAGACATATTTGAGCATAATTCACTTGCAGGCAGGCTGCTTAGTCCGTTTTCTTCGGAAACCGCCTGGCAGGTTGAAGAAAACAGCACGGAAGAGGATTATGCAAAAATTTATCTTTTGCATTTTTCTGATTTTCAAAATCCTAACAAAACCTTACACGGATCAAATTTCATCCAGCAGGATTTATTTTTATTTGAAAACGACCCGGCTTTTTCTATGCGGCTTAGGTATGCTCAAACTAAAGCCATGGATCAGTTTAACGGCGGTATTCAAAGAACATATTCAAGAGAGCGGAGCTTAAGAATAAATTTTAGAATGATTGAACAATTTAGTAATCAAACCGACCTTGTAAATAAGACAAATAATGTAAATGCACCCGCATCATCAACCCAGCAGGAAGAAATTACTTCAAACAGTATTACAACCGATTTTTCGTACCTCCCGCAGCAAAATATAGAAGTAGGATTTAAAATTAACGCAGGAACAAGGGAGGATGATTTTCCTGCCAAACCTACTATTATAAATGTTAATTCTCAGTCTCTTAGGTTTACTTATTCTTTTGCCGGCAAAGGAAGGTTAAGAATGCAGTTTGAAAGAGATGAATTGAACTCAAATACCACCGCTAATTTTATTCCTTTTGATATGACGGAAGGTAATGTAATTGGTAAAAATTATATTTGGAGTCTTAATTTCGATTTTCGTCTTTCGAGTAATTTGCAGTCGACTATTAGTTATAACGGAAGGGCACAGGGACATGAAAAAACCGTGCATACCGCTAGAGCAGAAGTTAGAGCTTTCTTTTAAATATATTTTTAAATTGTTATTTAAATAATTATTTACTCACATTACGCAAAAGATGTCCTTTTAGAATGATGTAATGTTGGAATAATGGAGTAACTTAATCCTTTCCATTACTGCAATACTCCTTTATTCCGAATATCTGCGTAATATGAATTATTTAATTAAATCTTAGAGTTATTTGTAGTCATTAAATAGTCATTTATGGTCATTAAATTGATGTGAATAATTTTAAATAGCAATGTCAATAAAATACAGCGAAGCGAATGACTATAAATGACAGTAAGTGGCAGCAAAGCATACAAAAATAAAAAATTAGGGTTATACCTATGGAATTAATATCTAACTTAATAGAGGCACACATTTTTAGGGAAACAAAAGACGGTTTGGAATTTCTTTTATTAAAAAGAGCTGAGAAGGAAATTTATCCAGGTATCTGGCAAATGGTATCTGGTAAAATGGAGGCTTGGGAAAAAGCATTTGAAACTGCATTAAGAGAAATTAAAGAAGAGACCGGTTTGGTTCCTAAGAAAATTTGGACTGCACCGAATATAAATTCTTTTTATTTACCTGAAAAAGATTATATATCTTTTATACCGGTATTCGCTGCTTTGGCAGAGGTTGATTCTAAAGTTATCATAAGTAAGGAACATACGGAATTCCAATGGGTTAATATTGAAAAAGCAAAAAAACTGCTGGCGTGGGAAGGACAACGAAAATCTGTTGATTTAATTACCGAATATTTTATAAATGAAATTTCATTTTTAAACTTTGTCGAAATTAAACTTTGAATCCGGGGCAGCTATTTTTCAAGAAGCCCACCTTTTTCTTTTGTAAATTTTTTGGAAAGTACTTGAATAAAACCGTTATCCGGTAAATATATTTTTTTATTATATACACACTGGATATATCAACTAATTTTTTGACCGAATTAAAATTAAACTTAATTGCATAGTTGGAAATAAAAAAAGAATATAGCTCCCTTAAAACAGGTACATTATCAACTTTATATCTTAAGGCTTCTTCTTAATTCGGTTAAAACAAAATTTGTGCAACCGGATTGCAAAGTAATTGGACAAGTGCATTCTAATTAAATCTCATTAGGATTTTTAAATGCCTTAAGTCACAATAAAGTCATATTTATTTTATAATATTATTTGATTAAATTTTCATATTAAAAATCGAATCAATGCTTAAACGATAAATGTTTTTCCCTTACCAAAAGATAAAATTTCAAGCCGAAATTCCATTTCAAAAAAATAAATTAAATAGTAAAAAATTCCTCAAAACAATTATTAGGGAGAATTTATAATGAAGAGAAAAAATATTTTCATTCTATTTTTATTTTCAGTTGTTTTCCTTCTGGTAAATAACATTAAAGTTATGTCAAAGGATAAAATAACCGCTAATAAAAAATCCGAAGTGAAAAAGACTAATACGGATATTTATTCCAGCTTAAAATTTAGAGATATAGGTCCTGCTGTAGCCGGTGGAAGAGTAGCTGCCGTGGTAGGTATTCCGGGAAATCCCCAGGTTTACTACATTGGTGCCGCAGGCGGCGGAGTATTTAAAACAGTAAACGGAGGACATTCCTGGAAAGCAATTTTTGCAAAGTATCCTTCATCTATCGGTGCTATTGCATTAGCGCCATCCAATAGGAATTTGGTTTGGGTTGGAACCGGTGAAGCAAATATTAGAAACGATATTATTGACGGTCATGGAGTTTATTATTCACCTGATGGGGGTACAACATGGAAGTTTATGGGGTTAAAAGATGTTGGGCAAATATCTAAAATTATAATTGATCCTACAAATCCCGACATAGTTTTTGTCGCAGCAATTGGCCATGCATGGGCACCTAACAAAGATAGGGGATTATTTAAATCCATAGACGGTGGAAAGAGTTGGAAAAAAGTTTTATATGTTAACGATACTACCGGTGTTAGCGATGTTGTTTTTGAGCCGGGAAATCCGCAGGTAATGCTTGCAGGAGCGTGGCAGGTGCTAAGGCATCCTTGGGCATTAATTGACGGCGGTGACGGAAGCGGAGTTTATAAATCTACCGATGAAGGAGAAACTTGGAATAAGCTTACAAAAGGTTTACCTAAAAGTCCGTTGGGAAGAATATCATTTGCAACTTCATTAAGCAATCCCGAACATGTTTATGCATTAATAGAATCAAGGCACGGAACATTGTGGGATTCTCATGATTTCGGAAAACATTGGAGTCTCGTTAGCAATAATCATGAATTAAATGTACGACCTTTCTATTTTTCCAGGATGGAAGTTGCTCCGAATAACGATGAAAAAATTTATTTCCTTTCGTTTTTAATTACCGAATCTACAGACGGCGGCAGAAAAGTAAAATCCCTAAACCATGGTATTCATGTAGATCATCATGCGATTTGGATTGATCCGGAAAATCCACAAAGAATAATTGAAGGAAACGATGGTGGTGTTTATCAATCATTAAATGGAGGTAAAGACTGGAAGTATTTTGATAACATTCCTATTGAAGAATTTTACCAGGTTGCTGCAGATACACAAATTGCATATAATCTTGGCGGAGGCTTACAAGATAATAATGCGTGGTATGGACCTTCCAGAAATTTGTTCGGAGGAAGAGTTAATGGTTCGAACTGGTTTGTTGTAGCTGGTGGTGATGGTGAATATGTTGTGCCTGCTCCCAGTAATCCTGATATTGTTTATTCGGAAGCACAGGACGGCTTTCTTAACAGATTAAATTTAAAAACCGGGGTAAAGAAGCATATCCGCCCTTATATGTTTGATGTAAGTGATAAAAGCCCGGCAAATTTAAAGTATAGATTTAACTGGACTTCTCCTATCGCTGTTTCTTACAACAATTATAATGAAGTCTATTTGGGAGCAAATGTTTTATTTAAATCTATGGATGGCGGAACAAACTGGAAGGTAATAAGCCCGGATTTAACCCGGAACGATAAAAGTAAACAGAAGAAAAGCGGTGGTCCTATAAATCTTGATATGAGCGGCGCAGAAACTTATGGTACAATACTTTCCATCAGTTTATCTCCTCAAGATTCTAGTGTTATATGGGTAGGGACTGATGACGGCCAGGTCCAATATACAAAGGATGGGGGAAAGAACTGGATAAACGTAACCAAAAATATTCCGGGACTTCCACCTTGGGGAAGAGTATATCAACTTGATGTTTCTCCTTTTTCTCCGGGAGCATGTTATATGGCAGTTGATCTTCATATGCTTGATAATAAAAAGCCGTATGTTTACAAAACAGATGATTATGGTAAAAACTGGACTAAAATTACAACCGGGCTGCCAGATGATAAGCCTGCACATGTAATAAGAGAGGATCCGAACGAAAAAGGATTTTTATTTTTAGGAACCGAAACAGGCCTTTATTTTTCTACCGATAACGGAACTAACTGGGCTCCCTTAAAAAGCAACTTTCCTAATGTACCAGTATGGGATTTAAAATTTGTAAAACAAACACACGATTTGGCTGTTGCTACGCACGGCCGTGGAATTTTTATATTGGATAACATAACCCCTCTGGAAGAAATGAATAAAAAAGTTGAAGACAGTAATTTCTATTTATTCAATTTACTGCCTGTATATAATTTTAATATCTGGTATAAAGAAGGCATAAGTGAGTCGGATTGGTATTCAGCCCCAAACCCTCCGGGCGGTGTTGTTATTGATTATTATTTGAAAGAAAAAATTAAAAAGCCAAAACAAAAAAAAGGAGAGGATAAAGTTCCTGTATTAATAAAAATTACAGATTCTCAAGGAGTTGAAATTGATACTCTACACGGGTCAACAAAGAAAGGAATTAACCGTGTAGAGTGGAATCTTCATTATAAAAGCGGAGTAGTTTATGCAGCCGATACTACTGGAGAAAAACATCCTAACTTACATTATGGTCCGGAAGTTTTACCGGGTAAATATACTATAGATGTTATTGTTAACGGTAAAACAGAAACCAAAACTGTTATGGTAAAACCGGATCCGCGTTTGCAATATAATATGGAAGCAGCCAGGTTACAATTTAATGCGGCTAAACGTGTTACAAAAGATATATCTTCATTAAACACTTTGCTCAATCGAATTGATAATATTCATAATCAAATAAATAGTCTTGAAAAATCGGTTAAAATTGTTTATGGTAATAATTCTGATTCTAAAAATAAATACAAACCTATCTTAAAGCAGGCACATCAAATAGACTCTGCGCTGGCTGTAATAAAGGATACAGTTATGGATACAAAAGCTCAAAAAGGTGTTGGCGAAGATGATATCCATTATTTAACCCGGTTGCGAAATTGGTTGGGAGGAGTACGATATGCAGTTGAAGGAGATTATGATACTGCTCCAACTTCCGTTACTATGAACCAATTAAAAAATCTGGAAAAACTATTAAATAATTATATCAATGATTATAACAATATTGTAAATACAAAAATTGTTGAATTTAATAAAACAGTTTCAGGTAAAAATTTTCCGGTATTGTTTGCAGGTCCATCAATTACAATAGAGTAATATTTTTCAGGAGGAGGTTTTTACCTCCTCCGAATTTTTATCCTTTCTTGTGAATACATTTTTTTCAACACGATAATATAATAATCATATTTTAATGGGAAAAAATAAATTATCATTCATTGTTTTTTATGAGGTGATAATATATATTTGATATCTTATTTTAAAATAGGATTGTTATTTCTTGGGTATAAAAATTTCGGGGCGTAGCGTAGCCCGGTTCATCGCGCCTGCTTTGGGAGCAGGAGGTCGCAGGTTCGAATCCTGCCGCCCCGACTTGAAAACAATTAAAAATTAAAAACTGTTCTTTAAAATATTTTAATAGAGTTTAATTGTAAAATATTCATAATGAATTATTAATTGACTCGCGCCCATAGCTCAATTGGATAGAGCAACAGCCTTCTAAGCTGTAGGTTGGTGGTTCGAGTCCACCTGGGCGTACTATATAATTAAAAATTGAAAATGAACAATTAAGAATTTAATTACTCATTGTTAATTATGTATTGTAAATTTATAAATGGTGGGCGTAGCTCAGTTGGTTAGAGTATCAGGTTGTGGCCCTGAGGGTCGTGGGTTCAAGTCCCACCGCCCACCCCACAATAGTTAACAATTAAAAATTCTTAATTTTTCAATGAAAGGCCCCATCGTCTAACGGTTAGGACATCGCCCTTTCACGGCGGTAATATGGGTTCAAATCCCGTTGGGGTCACTATTTAGCCTCATCTTTTTGGTGAGGCTTTTTTTATTTGTGACATCTTAAAAAAGTTATTACTTTGATTATGTTATTTTTCAATGTTATTTGATTAGAAAAAATGCGTAATAACAAAAAAATTTTACCCGATGTAAATTTAAATCTGAATGTTAGAGGTTTACCCCAATCTGCAACTCTGGCGATAAATGAAAAAAGCAACCAATTAAAAAACAAAGGGAGAATAATATATAAACTGGGGCTGGGGCAGTCGCCGTTTCCTGTACCAAGGCCTGTCGTGGAAGAATTGAAAGTTAATGCGTATCAAAAAGATTACCTGCCGGTTAAAGGCTTATGGCAGTTAAGAGAAGCAGTTGCTGAATATCATTGCCGAACACACGGAATATGCCATACTGCCGATGATGTTCTAATTGGACCTGGCTCGAAGGAATTAATGTTTTTATTACAGTTTGTATATTACGGAGATTTATTAATTCCTACTCCTAGCTGGGTATCGTACGCTCCTCAAGCCCAGGTAATAGGCAGATTTGTAAGGTGGATACAAACACGCGCAGATAATAACTGGAAATTAACAGCTGAAGAACTTAACGAAATTTGTAAAACTGATCCTAATAGACCAAGAATAGTTATATTAAATTATCCGTCCAATCCTACCGGCATTACTTACAGTGCTGAAGAACTAAAGAGTATTGCGCTAGTTTCTAAAAAGTACAAGATAATTTTACTTTCGGATGAAATATACGGAGAGCTGCATCATAAGGGTAAACATATTTCTATTGCCAAATATTATCCTGAAGGAACAATTATTAGCGGCGGCTTAAGCAAGTGGTGCGGTGCCGGCGGCTGGCGGCTGGGTACATTTACTTTTCCTTCATCATTGCGCTGGCTTCTGGATGCTATGGCATCCGTGGCAAGCGAAACTTTTACTTCTACCAGCGCACCTATTCAATATGCAGCAGTTAGAGCTTATAGAGGTGGTACTGAAATTGAAAATTATTTATGGAACTCACGTAGAATTCTTGCCGCACTTGCTAAAAGGATTACAACAAATCTTACTGAAGCTGGTATATCCGTTCCGTTACCGCAAGGTGCATTTTATGTCTTTCCGGATTTCAAAATGTTTAGGGAGTTATTATTAACCAGGGGAATAAAAAATAATATTGAATTATGCGAAAAACTTTTAGAAGATACGGGAGTTGCTATATTGCCCGGTAGTGTATTCGGCAGGCCCCTTGATGAATTAACTGGTAGAATTGCCTATGTTGAATTTGACGGGGCAAGAGCTATTGCCGCCGCAGACGTGTTAAAATCCAATAAAGATATTAATGCGGAGTTTTTAGAAACATACTGCAGCAATACATTGGATGCAATAGATCTTGTATGTGCCTGGTTAAGATATTAATTTAATTTAGTTTAGATTGATACTTAAAACAGGCCTGTCATTCTTCCATTCCAATCTTACAGGCTTGTTAAAGAAATCCTTTAAACTTGCTTCCGTTAAAACTTCTTTCTTTCTTCCCTGTATATAAATATTTCCATTCCGCATTAATAAAGTATGATTGAAAACCGGTAGAATCTCATCAATGTGGTGAGTAACATATAAAAGTGTAGGGGCATTTTTCATGCTACCTATACGTTCGACGTTTAATAAAAAATTTTCTCTTGCAAATATATCCAGCCCTGTACAAGGTTCGTCCAGAATTAATAATTCGGGCTTACTCATTAGTGCTCTGGCAAGAATTATTTTCTGTTTTTCTCCTTGTGAAAGATTTGAATAAGTCCTTTTACCCAACTCAGCACAATCAAATTCTTTAAGCAAATTTTTAACAAGTATTATATCTTCTTTTTCAGTGCTGTCATACAATCCAATACTTCCAAACTTTCCGCTTAAAACTATATCTTCTGCGGTTTCGTTAACATAAAGTGCTTCTTGAAGTGATGAGCTTACCCATCCGATTGACTTTCTCAATTCACGTAAATCGAACGAGCCGAATTTTTTATCAAGTACTTCTACGTCACCTTCGGAAGGGAAGGTATATCCGGTTATAATTTTTAAAAGAGAAGTCTTACCCGAGCCGTTTAATCCGATAATTGCCCAATGCTCACCTGTTTTTACTTTCCAGTTTATGTTTTTTAAAATGTAAGAACCGTTCCTGTGCCAGGAAACATTATTAAAATTTACTATCAATATAAATCCTTATTTTATAATAGAATTACCAACTGCCACCTGAATACCGTTCAACTTTTATAGAAGATACACCGGCATGCAGGTTAAGATAAATTTTATTTTTTGAAGAATCAAAGTCAGTAGTTTCATAGGTATCGCTACCAACTTTGTTAAACCCGTAAAAATCTTCTGTCGATAGAGCCATATCTGTTGAAATTTGACATCCTGCGGAATCGGGAACAAGTATATCAATTGATGAAACCCCGGATTTAAGATTCAATCTGGTAATGCTGCTTTTATCTCCTAATTTTATTTTACAGGAAGCCGCGCCCATTCTAAGCTTTATCTTTTCCGTCTTGTATGGGCTTAAATCAAAATTAACCGAAGCAGCACCGAGATCAAAATTAAAATCCCAAACAGGATTTGTATTCAATTTTATAAACGCTTTATTTTTTAAGTTGCCGTTGTTAAAAATAAACTTCCTGCTCTTCATTGTTAATTCAATTACGGAATTATTATTTCCATTATTTGTAAGTTCGTAATTATTTTTTATTCCGGTTGTAATTGCCGACATAAGCTGAGTAGTAGTATCGTCAATAGCAAACGTACCTGCACCTGCTTTAAAATTGAATTTAGCATTTTTTATTTCTTTGTTGAAGGGTACGTTATAATTTGATGTATCAACATTGCCGTCTATTGTAACGCTTATTCCTTTATCGTTTATTGTAAACCTATTATCGACAAAATAAAATGCCGAATTAAAGAATGCAAAAATTGCAACAGCTAGAACAAGTGCGGCAAGCGCGGCTAAAAATGATTTTATGATATTGTTTTTCACTAAAAACGAAAGGCCGAGTATAATTAATACAAACGGCCAGAACCTCCATACCTGCTGTAGTTCTACATTAACACCGCCTAAATTATTAAGCAGTATTAAAACTCCGAGTGTAATAAAAAACAATCCCCAGAAAATATGTTTAGTTTTCATTTTAATTCTTTCAAGCTAATTATTAATTCTTTTTGGATTTTAATAATAACCCGAAACCGATAGCAATTAAAATCAACGGCCAATAATCTCCAAAATCAAATCTCGGAATAAAATTATCGGCTAAAAACAATACGCCTATAATAATTAATATTACACCTGCAACATTTCTTCGCCTGCCTCTTTGTTCTTCTAAAATCTGATGCTGTTCGTTAGCAGTACTTTCTGCAGAAGCCTTTTGTTCTTCCGTAGATGAATTAGCTGAAGAAGCAGATGAACCTGAAGATGCGGAAGAAGCGGCCGCCCCGGTTTGTCCTGTATTTGAATAGACAAACGGTTCTTCTGGAACAACAATCCATAAAATAATATAAGCCAGTACTCCGCTGCCTCCGAGAAAAAGAGTTATAATAAAAATTATTCTAACTAATGTAGGATCAACATCAAAATAATCTGCAAGCCCGCCGGCAACACCGCCAATCATTTTATCTCTTCTGGAACGGTATAATTTTTTCGGCATTTTATACCTCCTGTAAAAATTTATTTTTTCCCTGTAATCAATAATACAAAAAAGTAAGGTTACACTTATACAAATTATATTACCGGCAGAACCGTTTGAAATACGGGAATAAATAAAGATTAACGGTTAGGAAAAAGCTAGTATCTATCAATTAAATTTTTAAAGAAAGCAAACTGTTTTATTATTGAATGTTTCCAGTATTTATGAGAGTGCGTACCGGGGCCGGTAATAAAATCAATGGGTATACCAAGCTTTTTACATTTTTCATAAAATCGTTTGTTAACGTTTAATGAAAAGTCACCGGTTCCGCAATCAACAATTATAGGTACTTTGTTTCCTACGATATTTTTTAAAAGATAAATGTCGGAATATTTTTCCCATCTGTTTGGATGAAGGCTGTAAGAGCCTAAAACTTTTGGCAGCCCCCAATTTTTAGGGAATGCAGTAATATCCAGAATACCGCTTGTACTTCCGGCGCTTTTGAAAAATTTTTTATGAGTTAAATAGAGATACATAGCTCCGTGTCCACCCATGCTAAGCCCTGTAATAAATATATTTTTCTTATCAATATTATATTTCTTAAAAACGACAGGCACCAGGTCTTTAAAGAAGAATGTTACAAACTGACTGTTCTTTTTAACAGGGCTGTTAATATACCATGAATCATAAAATCCGTCAGGGCACACTATTACAAGACTATCTTTATCGGCATAACCTTGCAGGTTTGCATCATGGCTCCATTGTGCATAGTTGCCGGACCAACCGTGAAGCATAAATAATAAAGGATACGAAACAGCAGGATTGTAATTAGAAGGTGAAAATACAATTGTAGTGTCCGTATATGGAATATAACTTCTATTAAACAATAAGGTATCTTGCGGAAAAATTACAATTGAACTGAAAAAGGAAATAATAATAAATTTTTTTATCATTGTTTATACCATTAGTTGAGTTATTAAAAGTAACATTATAAGATAATAATTTTATTAAAATAATTGAATTGTAAAATCTTTAAGCCTTTCCTATTTTTGTAAAAAAATTTTTGGATTTATATGAAAATTGCTCTTTGCCAAATTAATACCGTTATTGGCGATATACAAAACAATAAATCAAAAATAATAGAATGGTATAAAAGAGGTGTTGCGGATAACGTTGATCTTGTAATTTTCCCGGAACTTGCTTTAGTTGGATATCCGCCGTTAGACTTAGTAGAGAAAAAAGAATTCAGGCAAGCGGTTAAACAAGCTTCCGGCGAAATTGCATCGGCTACGGGAAAAACCGGTTTATTGTTTGGTTCCATTACGGAAGATAACAACTTGATTGGTACCGATATTCACAATTCTGCTTTACTTTGCTTCAACAGAAAAATTCAATTTGTACAACACAAAACTTTAATTCCGAATTACGATGTTTTTGATGAGATGAGATATTTCGATCCGGCTAAAGATATTTCTGTTTATGAATTTAACGGAGAGAAACTTGGAATTTCTATTTGTGAAGATATTTGGAACGATGCTGATTATTGGTATAAAAGAAGATATAGTTCCGACCCTGTAAAAAAACTCATTGATAAAGATGCAAGTTTATTAATAAATATTTCCGCAAGCCCTTATTCTTATGGCAAGAGAAAGGACAGGCGGGAAATGCTTTCCGTGTTAACAAAATATGATAACATACCACTTGTATATGTTTGCTGCGTTGGTGCTCAAACAGATTTAATATTTGACGGTGCAAGCATGTGTTTTGATTCCGGCGGAAATCTTGTCTGCCTTGGCAAGGCATATAATGAAGATTATTTCATCTTCAATACAAAAGATAAGTATAACCCTATTAGTGAATCGGAAGGCATTTTTGAAAAGGAAATACATGATGCTTTAATTTACGGCATAAAAGAATACTGCGATAAACTCGGATTTAAGAAGCTGCTAGTCGGATTAAGCGGCGGAATTGATTCGGCAATAGTTACATATTTTGCTGTTAAAGCAATGGGAAAAGAAAATGTTCATGTTATACTTATGCCTTCCGAATATTCAAGCGAAGGAAGTATTAAAGATTCCCGGAAACTTATTAGCAAATTGAACATCTCATCGGAAAAGATTTCAATACAGCCTGTAGTTGATAAAACAATTGAAATGCTGGCTGATGCTTTTAAGAATAAACCTGCAGGTATAACCGAAGAAAATATTCAGGCAAGAATCCGGGGTTTATACTTAATGGCTGTTTCTAATAAACATAATTATTTATTGTTAACAACAGGTAACAAGTCTGAAATGGCGGTAGGTTACTGTACTCTTTACGGAGATATGAGTGGGGGGCTTGCGGTTATTGCGGATGTTTATAAAACCGATGTTTACAGGATTGCAAATTATATAAATAGAAACGAAGAAATTATTCCGAAAGAAATTATAGAAAAAGCACCGTCTGCCGAATTAAGAATCGGGCAGAAAGATCAGGATACACTTCCCGATTATGGGCTACTCGATATGATTCTAAGAATGTATCTGGAAGAGAATAAAGATGAGAAAGAAATAACCGAAATTACGGGTGATGAGAAAACCGTAAAAAAAGTTCTTAAATTGGTAGATTTGAATGAGTTTAAAAGAAAACAGGCTGCACCGGCATTGCGGGTTTCTAAAAAAGCTTTTGGATATGGAAGAAGATATCCGATAGTGCAGGGATGGAGAAAATAATTATAATGGATAGAAAAATTTTTATCATTTTGAAATTCAATTTATTAAAATCATATTTGGGAAATTAAGGAATAAGGGTACATGGTATATGAATAAATATAACAACCTTATACCTTTATATCATATCCCAAATTTGAATTACAATATGTCCGCTTTAAGTTGGTTATTTGTTTAAATTTTGAAAATGAGGAATTCAAATGTTGTTATGGCGTAAAGGTACTTATTTAAATATAATGTTTTTAACATTACTCATAAGTAGTATTTCTTTTGCCCAATTCGGGCTGCAGAAAAATGTAGTAAAACTCAAGACATTTCAGTCGTTTGATAAGGTTTATATAGGAAGTTCATTTAAAATAGCTGCACGTCTGGATGTTGGAAGCGGCTGGCATATAAATTCAAATAAACCGCATGAAAATTTTCTCATCCCAACTAAATTAACCATCGATTCTTCAAAATACTTTAAGCTGATAAAAACAGCTTACCCGCCGGCAAGCGATATAAAACTAAGTTTTTCAAATTCACCTTTATCTGTTTGGGAAGGGGAAGTATTTATCGGAGGGCTTGTAAAATCATCCGACGGTTTGTCTTCCGGTAAATATCCGCTTGTTGTAAATATTGAGTATCAATCATGCAATAATATGACGTGTCTTCCCCCTGTTGTATTAAAGGATACTCTTCTAATAAATGTTGTAAACAAAACTGCCACGGTTAACCAAATAAATGAGGGAGTGTTTAATAACATTCAACTTAATTATAATCAGCCTGCGGCATCTGTTAAAACAAATGACAGTTCAATTACTTCCGTACTGGAACACAGCGGAATATTATTAAGCCTATTATTAATTTTTGTAGGCGGTCTTGCATTAAACTTAACACCTTGCGTTTACCCGCTTATTCCGATAACCGTCGGCTTCTTTGGCGGGCAGAGCGAAGGCAGCACTAAAAAACTGTTTATGATGGGTTTGTTCTTTGTAATTGGAATGGCAATTACGTATTCCGTTATAGGAGTAGTAACAGCCTTAAGCGGGGCTGTGTTCGGTTCTCTTCTTCAAAACCCTATTGTAATTATTTTTATTGCGCTGGTGTTTGTAATCCTTTCTTTAAGTATGTTCGGGGTTTATGAATTTCAACTGCCTAATTCACTTGTTGCTAAAGCAGGTGGAGCCAAAGGTGGTTATTACGGGGCATTTTTTATGGGGCTTACAATGGGAATTGTTGCTGCTCCGTGCATTGGTCCTTTTGTTCTTGGTCTGGTAACTTTTGTTGCCGCCAAAGCGGATCCGTTTTACGGCTTCCTCATGTTTTTTGTACTTGCTTTAGGGTTGGGTTTACCTTATTTAATTCTTGCCGTCTTTTCAGGTAAAATTAAAAAACTTCCAAAGGCAGGCGAATGGATGGAAGCGGTTAAACATATTTTCGGTTTTATTCTTTTGGGAATGGCTTTGTACTTTCTTCTGCCGCTGCTGCCTAAAAGTTTTGCCGGATATGTCTTGCCCTTCTTTGCCTTAATAACCGCTGCTTATCTCTTAGTTTTTGAAAAGTTCGGAAATAATGTTAAAGGTTTCAAAGTATTTAAGATTGTATTTTCAGTTTTAATTTTAGCAGCAGCCGTTTATGCCGTTATTCCGTCCGGTAAAGCGGAAATAAAATGGAAGTCATATAATTCTGCAACTTCTTTTACTAATATAGAAAGCACCAAAGGTGCAATAATAGATTTTTACGCCGACTGGTGTATTCCATGTAAAGAATTAGATGCTTCAACTTTTAAGGATCCGAAAGTTATTAAAGCTTCTAAAAACTTTTTAACTTATAAGGCAAACATGACAAAATCTCTTTCTGCCGGTGTGGAAGCTTTAAGAAATAAATATAAAATTGTTGGAGTACCAACTGTTTTAATAATAAATTCAAAAGGTCAGGAAGTCGAAAGAATTACCGGATTTGTTGATGCAAATAAGTTTTTGAAAATACTAAATAGAGTTGATTAAATAACGATCGGAATTTTTTTCCAGGCTAAGTATAGATATTAACATATATTTAACGTAAAATTTTACGTGCTTTACGATAATTTTTCATACACAGGTAAAATTTACCTTCCTAAAAAATATATTTTAATATTATAAATTATTAAAATATATTTAATCTTTTCCTGTCTTACATCACAAAAAACCTCTTGTAATCCATTTAGTTTTAAGAACTTAACTCAAATGAATTTTTATATAGGGTACAATTTATATATTGATATTACTGTAAAGAAATTTCATTTTTTTTATAATTTCCAAATGGCATAGTTGTTGTCACTTTGTTGAATGTTCCAATTGTTGAAGTAATTAAATTAAAAATCCTTAAAAATTTTTTGAGGATTTAAATCAGAAATAAATGATTTGAAAGAGAAAAAGACTATGTTACAAACAATTGCAAAAGAAATAGTTTCGGATCCTCAAAATATGGTAAAGGACTTTTTTAAGAAGAACGGGCTGGAAGAAGAAATAGAAAAATTTTCAAGGGATGCCGTTCACAAGATTCAGTTTTCTATTGTAATTAAACCTGCTATAATTTCATTAGTAGCACTGTTTATATCTTTTTTTATAGATGTTTCCTGGGTTCCTTTTTTAGGAAATATATCTACAAATATTGCGCATTATTTATTTCCATCCTGGCAGCCAAGGATAGAAGCAGTAACGCCATTTACATTTTGGTGGCTGCCGCTGGCAGTTTATATCCTCTACTTTTTTCTTGCTTACCTTGCATTTAACAAACTAAAAATTGAAGTTGTCAGAAATCCTGCTTCGGAAACAATAGACAGGATTATGACTTCTTACACAAGCGTAATAGATAGTATTTCTACTGCTCTTCCGTTAATCGGTGCTGCTATTCTTCTCTTAAGTATTCGTATGGGTGAAGCGGTATTTTTAGGCCTTTCGGTTCCGTTTGAAATTAAAGCCTTAATTGTTTTGGCTTTGGGTAAATTATTTGAGCCTATCTTAGATCAAATGGGCATAGAGTTTCAGAATGTTGTTAATCATGTACGGGATATAAAAGAGCGTTATTTTTCAAGAGTACAAACAGAAAATTCTCTTAACATTCTGAAAAAATTAAACGGTTCCAATTCAACCACTTTTAACTCAAATGTAAATGAAGCTTCAACAAAAGAAATAGAAATATACAATAAAGCCCTTGAACAAACCACAACTCTTACAGCCGGCATATTAAACAACTATGAATTACTTTATAATTTAATTCAGAAGATAAATAAAATTGATAATTTATCTGCGGAAAAAGTTGAACAGATAAAAAATCTTACACAATCGATTACTCAAGCTGCAAACTCGTTAAATGATATAAAGACAGTTACGGGATTAAAGTACTTAGAATCTATGATAGTAAAAAGGTAACACCATGGTAAGGAAAAACAGAGACAGTAAGTTTATAATTTATCAGGTCCTTTACATTTTTGTTGTTACTGTAATTGTAATAAAAGGAGCTGATTTAAACCTGGATGAAGTGATTTCCAAGAACCAAGCAGTAAGTATGACTGTTAAGGATTCACTAGTAACGCTAATAGATTCCTTATCTGCACAGGGTGCAAAGTTTAAAATACAAGTTAATCCCGTTAAAGAAGAGAACAGCGCATTAAAAGAAAAATTGGTTTCATTAAACCAAAGGATCCAGCATTTAGCTTTAAGAATTAAAGAAGAACCGAAGCCGCAGCCGGTTATTACACCGGTTGTTAATAAACCTGAAAAAAAAGAGCAGACAATATTACAATCTCCAATTTCGCTCGCACAAACATTTATTCAATACACATGGAACATAGCAAAAAATACGGGTAATGTTCCGGTTGGTATTTACGATCCTAAAAATATGGGTAAACCGATTGTTGTTATACCTCCCGGGCAAGCTAAAAAATTCAACTTGATGAGCCAGACTGAAGTTATTGCAAAATACGGAGACCAGGAACAAAAACTAAAAGTCCTGCCTAATAAAATTCCAAAAGTTCTTATTCAGAAAGTTACCACTTTAATGAACGGTTCTAACATATACGTTCAGGAACTTCAAAGGATAACCGCATTTACAGTTACAATTGTGGACGACCGGCCGGGTCAATTAAAAGTTAACTACAACGGCCCCATTTCCGTAACAGGGCCGTTTAAGGATAACGACAATAACCCGGTTTACAATGTTTCATTAAATCTTGCACCCAACCAGGATAAGTTTAACAAATGGGTTGACGAGTACGGATATAAAACCGAAACCAACGGAATCTACAAAGCTAACTTCTTTTTTACTGTTAGAGATACCATATCCAAAGCTCATGTTGAAGTAGGCGATTCATTCTACTTCACGGATTATTCAAGATAATTTTTAACATTAAATATTTTAATTGAAATGAAAAGATATAAACTTTTTTATAGTGCTCTTATTATATTAATTTTTACATTTAGCAAGGTAACCTGGGCACAAAATAATCCGCAGCACAAAATTTTATACTTCCAAATGGAACCTTTTGATGACAGTTTATTCGTACAGATTCAAAAAGAAGTATTTATTCAACCTCCGGACCCCAAGGCAGAAATTATTGTTGATCTGCGTGATCCTAATAATCAAACAGTATCTATTAAAGGTGTGCTTTATCCCTTCTTGGCTTTTACTCCGGCAACAAGAGCAAAAATTATTACCTATCCATTTAAAATAGATCTTGAACAAAATATAAATTACGGAAGTGTATTTACAAATGTAATAAGTAAGATAAATTTAAGAAAGTTTTTTGAACCTCCGTCTGCATTTCAAATTTCATCTGTTAATGCTTATATAAATCCGTTTTTACAAATGTCCGGTGGGGAAAGATTCGGCATTCCGTTAAACAATGATATAGGATTTTCACTCGGCTTTGGTACGCCCTATTCAGGTCCTTTTGAAACGAATTTTGTTGAAGCTGATTTTAATATCCTCGGTTTTTCCCTGGGCGGCATAAGCAGTTTTGATACTTTTACTGATATAAAAAAGTACGATAATTTTAATAACCTTTATGTAACCAGCGGTTTTCAACTTGGTTATGTTATTCCTTTAGGTAACTTCTTTAAAATAGGCTACATTCAAATATTAAAGAAACCCTCCAAATCTCAATTAATAAAATATCATGAAAATGATGTACCCGGTGATACCGTAAAAGTATTAAGAGGTTCTTACGTCGACTGGGAATTAAGGTACCCTATTCGTATTCTTGGTTCTACTAGAGGGAAATTTTATTTAGCCAGATATGTTAATGAATGGCATCTTGGTTTTACCGGCAGAGAATTATCTGTAGCGGGAAGTACCTTTGACTTAAGCCTAGATGCTTTACTAAAAAGCGATATTAGAGAACCTCAATATGTGCTTAATATACTTATTCAGAAAATCGGAGTGGATTGGGCGTTCAGTGCTTTTGCGGTTGGTCCATCCGTAACTTTTGCAGATCAGCGCAACGGCAAATTCGGTGTTATTTCTATTTTTCTTAATGCAAGAATTAAGGTTGGTACTTCTCTTTAATATTAAATTGCCGATAAATTCTTAGCTTCTTTTTAGGCCAAATTTTTAAATTGTTTTGAGTTTTAATTACTTACATAATAAGTAATATGCAATTCAGGTAAGGCAATAACTAACCCTCGTCTACTTAATCAGCTATCTTTTCTCCAATACCGGAACCAATCTTCTATTAAAACTTAACTTAATTTAATAAATCATTTTAAGGATTTTCTATTCGTTATAATATTATGCACAAAATGAACAAGATATTGAAAATTGAAAGTTGAGACTTGAATATTGAAAATTTTCAATGTTCAATGTCTAAAGCTTAATGTTTGACAAGTGCATGTTATCATCGGTTCCGGCCTGCCCGGTTTATAATATTGCTGCCAGATTAAATCAAACAGATATCTAAATTTTATTAGATTTTCTAATTTAAAAAATTCTTTCCCACTTATGAGAAACCTAAAATATTAATTTATCTTATTGATTATTTATTTCTATTGTAATAAAAGAATTACAATAGAATAAAAATATTTTTCCAATGGCATGGTTTATGGTTAAAGTTGGCGGAATTTTAAATAAACAACTATTCGAGAATAAAAAGATGATAAAAGAGAAAGAAGTTCAGAGTTTATCGGAAGTAACTGTTCGGTTTGCCGGAGACTCAGGCGACGGTATGCAGTTAACCGGTAGTCAATTTAGTGATACTACTGCCTTGGTAGGGAACGATCTTAGTACACTTCCAGATTACCCCGCAGAAATTAGAGCGCCTCAGGGAACAGTGTACGGAGTGAGCGGGTTTCAACTTCATTTTAGCAGCAATGATATTCACACACCCGGAGACAGGCCGGATATTTTGGTTGCTATGAATCCTGCTGCCATAAAAAAGAATATTGATGAATTAAAACCGGGCGGTAAAATTATAGCAAATTCGGATTCGTTTGATAGAAAAAATTTACAGCTCGCTAAATATGAAACAAATCCGCTTGAAGATGATACGCTTAAAGGATACGAAGTCTATCCCGTTCCCATTGCTTCGCTTACGGCAAAAGCTCTGGAAGGAACTTCTCTTTCTGTAAAAGACATTTCCAGATGTAAAAATTTCTTCGCACTGGGAATGATGTACTGGCTTTACAACAGGCCGCTGGAGCCGACTCTTAATTGGATTAAACAAAAATTCAAAAACAAACCGGAGTTTATTGAAGCTAATCAGAAAGCATTAAATGCCGGCTATAATTATGGGGAAATAACCGAGATATTTACAACAAGATACGAAGTTAAACCGGCAAAATTACCTAAAGGAACTTATAGAAGTATTTCAGGCAACGAAGCAACCGCACTTGGTTTTCTTGCGGCTTCCGTTAAAAGCGGGTTGCCGTTATTCTTAGGATCATATCCTATAACACCTGCTTCGGAAATTTTGCAGTACTTAAGTACATATAAAAATTTCGGTGTAAAAACTTTCCAGGCAGAAGATGAAATTGCCGGAGTTTCATCTGCAATTGGTGCATCTTATGCAGGCAATCTTGCAATTACTACAACAAGCGGCCCCGGCCTGGCCTTAAAAACCGAAGCAATTGGTTTAGCTGTAATGACTGAGCTGCCTTTGGTAATTGTTGATGTTCAACGGGGTGGACCCAGTACGGGATTACCTACAAAAACCGAACAAGCTGATTTATTGCAGGCAATGTTTGGAAGAAACGGCGAATCGCCTGTAGCTATTCTTGCCGCAGCTACGCCAAGTGATTGCTTTAATATGGCAATGGAAGCTTCAAGGCTTGCAATTAAATACATGACGCCTGTAATTTTACTAACAGACGGTTACCTGGGAAATGGTTCTGAACCATGGAAAGTTCCTCATGTTAACGATCTGCCGGAAATCTCTGTAAAATTTTGGACAGAGAAAGAGGGATTCGCTCCTTATTTAAGAGACGAAAATTTGTCAAGACCATGGGTGAAACTTGGAACTCCGGGCTTGGAACATCGTATCGGCGGTTTGGAAAAAGCAAATATTACCGGGAATGTAAGTTACGACCCAGATAATCATGATAGAATGATTAAGCTGAGAGAACAAAAAATTAAAAATATGGCAAATGAAATTCCCGAACTGAAGGTTGATGGCGAACCTGAAGGCGAACTGCTTGTTGTTGGCTGGGGAGGTACTTACGGTGCAATTACGGAAGCAGTTATAAGAGCAAGAAATGCCGGTTATAAGGTTTCTCAAATTCATATTAAATATTTAAATCCTTTCCCTAAAAATACCTGTGAAGTATTAAGCAAATTCAAACAGGTACTTGTTCCCGAAATTAATCTTGGACAACTTGCAAAGCTGCTTAGAAGTGAATTCCTTATAAATGTTGAACAGTTTAATCTTGTAAGAGGATTGCCTTTTAGAGTATCCGATATTCAAAATAAAATAATAGAATTACTTGGAGGAAATAATAATGGCCGAAAATAATAAAGACTTAGCAGGCGGATTGGTTGATGTTGAAGAAATAAAATTAAAGCCTAAAGATTTTGCGAGTGATCAGGATGTAAGATGGTGTCCGGGATGCGGCGATTATTCAATTCTTGCTCAAGTACAAAGATCTTTTGCAGACATTGTAGGAGTTGAAAAAGAAAAAATAATTTGGATTTCCGGAATAGGATGTTCATCCCGCTTTCCTTATTATATGAGCACTTATGGTTTTCACGGTATCCACGGAAGAGCACCTGCAATTGCTTCCGGTGTTAAAATTGCTAGGCCGGATCTTTCCGTATGGGTTGCAACTGGAGATGGTGATCTTTTAAGTATCGGAGGGAATCATTTTATTCACGCATGCCGCAAAAATGTTAATCTTAAAATGATTCTTTTTAATAACAGAATTTACGGTTTAACAAAAGGGCAGTATTCACCTACTTCCGAAAAAGGTAAGAAGACAAAAACTACTCCTTTCGGTAGTGTGGATTATCCGTTTAATCCGATTGCTCTTGCGTTGGGTTCCGATGCAACTTTTGTTGCAAGGGCACTTGATAGAGATCCCAAACATTTGCAGGCAATGATTAAAAGAGCATCAAGCCATAACGGCCTGGCTTTTATAGAAGTGTACCAGAATTGTGTAATTTATAACGACGGTGCATTCGATCTTTTGACAGATAAAAAAACAAAGGATGATCATGTTTTGGTTTTGGAACACGGTAAGCCGATGCTATTCGGTGCGAATAAAAATAAAGGAATAGTTTATGAAAACGGCAGGATAAAAGCCGTAGAAATTGGTACCGGCAAATATAAAGTTGAAGACGTGCTTGTTCATAATGAATTTGAAGAAAGCCCTGTCATTGCAACTATACTGGCTCATCTAGCGGATAATCCCGAATTGCCAACACCTGTTGGAGTGTTCAGGCAAATTACTAAACCAACGTATGATGCCGGAATTAGCGAACAAATAGATGAAATTAAAAAAGCTAAAGGCGAAGGCGACCTGGAAAGGATGCTATTTAGCGGCAATACCTGGGAAGTTAACTAATTAATTGATCATTTTAATGACTTAAGAAGGTAAACTTATTTAATAACTCGCTTAAGGCAAACTCTATTCTTGGAGTATTGGAATGTTGGAGTAGCGGAATAAACTAAAAAACGCCAACACTCCAAAACTCCATTTTTCCAACCAGAAATAATTTGAAAAATTTCTAATTTGCAATTTTAATATTTGTATTAAAATATTATCTTTGGTTAATAAAATTTAAATAATTTATTCAGTCCGGAGAGGTGGGTGAGTGGCTGATCCCGACAAGTCGGGATGCTAAACCGTCATAGGAACTTAGAACCTCAATCCCGGGTTCGAAAAAAGTTTTGAATACAGATAAGAAAATAAATAGGAAGAAATAGAACTCTTAAAAACAAAATAAAAAAAGTATAATTCAGCATGGAGAGGTGGGTGAGTGGCTGAAACCAACGGTTTGCTAAACCGTCATAGGGGCTTAAACCTCTATCCCGGGTTCGAATCCCGGCCTCTCCGCCCAATATTAAGGCCATTGAATGTTGTCAGACATTCAATGGTTTTTTATTATACCCTGTTTGGTTAATTCAAAATTTCGGAACCTGAATTTATAAATTTTTATTATTGTGATAATAAACAACGAAATTGAATTGTGCTTTTATTATTATGAAATAAAATGTTTGCTCGATTTATAGCGGGTAATAAAAGGTGGGAATGCTTCAAATTTTTTTTAATCCGTTGCCTGAATAATTTTTAATAATGTCTGTAAATATTCTTCGCTTAAAACTAATTTAATTTATTTTAATAATGCTGTCAGATGAACGGTTCCTCTTTCGGATGGAAACATATATCTTTTTTATTTTATTACAGGTCTTTACGGTTAAGGCAGGGCAGCGGAACAAGCTTAATGATTAAATGATAACGAAAGGAAAATTATATGAAGATTAAGGGAGTTTTGCTCTTTGTAATATCTGCCTTGCTAATTAATCTATCATGGTTTTATTTTTCCATAGACTCAGATTACAGCAAGAATTTTGAACCAAAAATGAAAAATAGATTTGATAATAATGTATTTGCTAAGGCTGCCCGGATTAATAATAATCATTCGTTGAAAGTTAATATAAAGGATAAATTTGATCATCCGGATAAATTTGTTGAGTACGAACGGGCAATAAGAACTCCCCGGGGAGCAGCAAAGCCTAATTACCCGCTAAACTATAAAATAATAGAGTTAAAAAAAGCTATAGAAAGAAAATTCGGTATAAGCTTAAATGATTTTAATGGAAAGTACAATGGGATACAAAGTACAAATTTACCATGGATAGAAAGAGGGCCTGGTAATGTTGCCGGACGTACAAGAGGCTTAATTGTGGATCCAAATGACCCGAGCGGTAATACCTGGTTTGCTGCTTCCGTAGGCGGAGGTGTTTGGAAAACTACTAATGAAGGTGTGAACTGGACCGATCTAACACCCAACCTACCGGACTTAGCTACTACAGTCTTAGCAATGTCTCGCTCAAATCATAATATTATTTATCTAGGTACAGGGGAAGGATTTTATAACGTTGATGCTATTAGCGGCGACGGTATTTTTAAGTCTACTGATCATGGAAATACGTGGACTCAACTGACTTCCACGGCAAATTCGATTAAGTTTCAAAATATAAATGGGATTATTGTTTCCCCAGCAAACCCAAATTTATTGCTTGCATGCACAAACATAAGTTATTTTACCCAAGGAAGTAATTTCTATTCCGGTATTTTTAAATCAACTGACGGAGGTTCTTCATGGACAAATGTTTATTCAAATAACAAGCACAGAGTTCAACAACTTTTAGCTAATCCGGAAAATTTTAATACCTTATTTGCAACAGTTAATGGGGTGGGCGTTATTAAATCTTCTAACAACGGTGAATCATGGAATAACACTGGCGGACTTTTTACAACGGGTAGAATTGAAATTGCAATTGCTCCTTCGGATACTTCAAGATTGTATGCCGGTGCAGAAGCAAAAACCGGGTCGAATCTTTTTGTCTCGGAGGATGCCGGAAACACCTGGACGCTTGCGGATGATTCCTCCGGCAGAAACCCGGACTGGCTGGGAGGCCAGGGGTGGTATGGAAATACTTTGGCAGTTAATCCATTCTATGAAGATTCTCTATTTGTGGGAGGAATAAACTTGTATAAATTTGCTCTGATTTCCGGAACCGGTAAGGACCATAGGATTTTCGCAGACACAATTAATACAAAAAGTTTTTTGGATTTTGTTAATTGGGGTGGTTCTTTTTTGTTTGGCGGAGGTGGAATTGGTAGTAATTTTCTAGGTGCTGCTTCCATTACGGATACTGATTTTGTATCTGTTGAATTAAGGTTTGGTCCGGGAATTTCTCAAAAGGCTTGCAGGTTTGTTTCAAATAAAAACGGATATGCTTACCAAGATTACATTTCCGTTCCTTTTCAGGTTTGGGATGTTACTCATAACCGGCAGTTAATGGTATCGTTTAGAGATTGGGACAACAGCGGTTATTTCAAATTACTGCCCTTTAACAATTCAAATCCTCAAGGTGAGTATATTTTTATTAGTTCGGTTACTTATAATCCGAATAATCCTATTTCACAAATAGCTGTTAATAATGGGATGATGTATAAAAATATTTATTGTATTTGGCCGACGCTTGCAAACGGAGCAGTTTGGCAGCCTAACAATCTTCCTGTTTCCAAAATAGATATAAACTACCAAACTATTAACACAAAGCTGCATACTTCTGCTCAGGTAACAAATTGGTATACCGGCTCAGGTTATCCTTTTATTCACGCAGATCAGCATAATATCGTTATTATTCCCGTAAACAAAGCCGGGGATGCGTATAGAATTTTGGATGCTAATGACGGAGGGTGTGCTATATCGAATGATGAAGGTGCAAACTGGAAACAAATTACCTCATATCAATCCACACAATTTTATGGAGCAGATAAAAATCCTGTTGCCGACCAATATATCGGCGGAATGCAGGATAACGGTACCTGGTATTCTAATCCTAATCCAATGGCAAAGTCTGCTTATAATTTTGCTATAGGAGGTGACGGATTTTTTGTGGATTGGAAATATGATAATCCGAATATGATGCTGGGGTGCACCTATAACGATGAGTTTTATAATTCCAGTGACGGCGGAGTAAACTGGCATACCGCATATAACGGTTTGAAAGATGAAGGTTTTAATTCTCCTTTTATAACCTCATTAGCTAAAACCGATGAAGACCCCGATTTGATTTTTACAACCGGTAAATCCGGAGTTTGGAGGTCGGATAACTTTGGAATGTATTGGACACTTTCGTCATTTCCGGATTCCGAATACAACAATCTTAGTACCCCGGTAAGTATTTCATTAGCAAACCCTAAAATAGTTTGGGCAGGTGCATACTTGGATGCTTCTCAAGGGCTGGAAGTTTCAACGGATGGCGGTGTTACTTTTTCTGTTACAAACCCTAACCCTGCGGGCAATACATATATGCTTACGGGGTTGGCTACGGACCCGATACATGATTCTACTGCTTATGCATTATTTTCTGTTTATCACGCTCCAAAAATTCTGAAGACTACAGACCTTGGAAAAACATGGCATGACATTTCTGGTTTTAGTTCCGGAACATCTAGTACAAACGGATTTCCTGATGTTGCAACTTATTGTTTGATGGTAATGCCGAACCATCCGGATACCATTTGGGCAGGGACGGAAATAGGCTTATTTCAATCAACAGACGGCGGCGGAACATGGCAAATAGCTGCCAATGGGCTGCCTTCAGTTTCTATCTGGGATATGAAGATAGTTGGAGATGAAGTTGTAATTGCAACCCACGGCCGCGGAATCTGGTCTGTTAAGCCGCCGTGGCTTTCCGGTTATCAATTTCCTGTTGTAACAAAATCTCCAAGGTTAAATTATATTACCCAAAAACCCAGCGGAATGCTTGTAATATCATTCTCTTTAAGATCAGAATATGATTCTACCAAAATAAATATAAATAGAAAAGATAGTTTTAGGTTTTCATCAAACAGCAGTAAAATAGATACAACTATATACTTACCTGTAACTGCGGCGGCAACTGATTCGGTGCAAATTGTTTCTTTTAAATCCGGCAACAGGTATGTTTCTTCTTTCCAATCTTACAATGTTTTGGTGTTACAATCCGCACGCAGTTCTTATAAAAATGATTTTAATTCCGCAACAAAAGATTTTGCAGGAAAGGGCTTTAAAGTAGAAACGGTTAAAGGATTTAATAACGGCGCAATTCATTCGCCTCATCCGTACCTGGATAATACAAATAATAGTTTTGAATTAACTGTTCCGATAAAAGTTGCGGAAACAAATGCAAATTTAAGCTACGATGATATTGCAATTGTTGAACCAGGCGACAGTGGCTCTATATTCGGCTACCCTAATTTTTATGATTATGTTGTTGTTGAAGGTACTTCGGACGGAATTACATGGCTGCCGCTAGCACCCGGCTATGACTGCCGCTATAACCAAGCCTGGCTTAATGCCTGGAACAACAATGCAAGCGGAGATTCCACTATGTTTGTTCATCATAATATAGACCTGCTTAAAACATTTATAGCAGGTCAGAAAATTTTAATTCGATTTAGATTGTACGCGGATCAATTTACACATGGCTGGGGGTGGGCTATTGATAACCTAAGTATTCAACCAAATGCTACCAATGTTGAAACAAATAAAAGCACTTTACCGAAAAGTTTTCATCTTACACAAAATTACCCCAATCCTTTTAATCCATCTACATCAATTAATTTCCAGCTTCCTTCCAGTGAAAAAGTTACCTTGATTATTTATAACGCACTCGGGCAGAAAGTTAAAACCTTAATAAACGATATCCGGCAGCCGGGCTACTACCGTATAATTTGGAACGGCACAAATAATATGGGAGTTAATGTTGCATCGGGAATTTACATTTATAGAATGAAGGCAGGTAAATATATAGCTGCTAAAAAGATGGTTCTTTTGAAATAAATTTTGAATAGCGGAGAAGGAGGCTGCAGGCAAGCGGCAGCCGTTAAGAAAGAGAATGGAGTAATAATTAAACAGAGTTGAAATGAAAATTGGGAATTAATCATTGAATATTTATACCCGGCTACAAAACCCTTTACATAGGCGGTTTTTCAATTCACTCTTTATATATTTATAATTTTCTATTTTTTTGAATGATAAGTATTATTTGTTTTTTGCAAATTAGACTATATGAAAATCTTAGCAAAAAAATAGAGAAGATGATACTATTTATTCGTTCCGGAATTACGGTGAATTGAGAAATATTTTTTCCCATACAATTTTTTTTCGTATAATTTTCTTCATTATATTAACAGTCTACATAAGATAAATTTCGCAATTATTCTGGTTTTATTAAAACAATACGGAGCATACATGTTTAAATTTTTAGGTACATATAACGTTGTGCCGGCGCTTCCGGAAAATTTGGAAGGATTAAGAGAAGTAGCATTCAATTTACACTGGACCTGGAACCCGGATTCCCGCGAATTGTTTAGAAGGCTGCACATGGAATTATGGGAAGAAACCAATCATAATCCGGTAATGATGCTTGGAAAAATAAGCCAGGAAAGATTAACCGAAGTTTCTCATGATGACGGTTTCATTTCACATTTAAATAGAGTTAATTCAAAGTTAAAGGAATATTTATCCGAAAAGACATGGTTTGATAAAAATTACCATCCTTCGGGTGATTTTAATATAATATATTTTTCTGCCGAATTCGGGTTAACGGAGTGCCTGCAAACATATTCAGGCGGACTTGGAGTTTTAGCCGGTGATCTGCTTAAAGCTTCAAGTGATCTGGGTATTCCTTTAATCGGATTAGGCCTGCTTTACAAAGAAGGCTACTTCCAGCAGTATTTAAACTCGGACGGCTGGCAGCATGAAAGATATGAGATAAATGATTTTTATAATTTACCAATGGAACTTGTTCATAAAAATAACGAGCCTCTTACTTTGTCTATTAATTTAGCCGGCAGGGAAGTATTTTTTCAGGTTTGGAAAATTCAAATAGGAAGAGTTCCTTTATATCTGCTTGATACGAATATTGAATTCAACTCCGAGACAGACAGAAAAATTACGGAAACTTTGTACGGTGGTAATGTAGAGACAAGAATTCAGCAGGAAATTATTTTAGGGATGGGAGGGATTAGGACCATGCATGCCTTAGGTATTAAACCGATGGTTTGCCACATGAACGAAGGGCATTCTGCATTTTTATCTCTAGAGAGAATAAGACACGCAATTCAAAATAAGGGTTTAACTTACACCGAAGCATTGGAGCTAGGTTATTATTCTAATATATTTACTACGCATACGCCTGTGCCTGCAGGTATAGATGTTTTTTCCAACGAACTTGTGGAAAAATATTTTGGGGATTTTTATAGAAATGAATTACAAATATCCGGTAAAGAATTTTATTCTCTCGGAAACATATATAAGAATAGTGAATCGAATGTTTTTAATATGGCGCACCTTGCCATGAATACCGCCGGCTTTATTAACGGTGTTAGCAAACTTCACGGAAAAGTATCCAAAAAGATGTGGGTATCCGGTTACAAGAATATTCCTTTTAACGAAATTCCTATTAGCTATGTTACTAACGGTGTCCATATTAGATCTCATATTTCCCATGAAATGGAGGGACTGTTTTTACAGTATGTCGGCGAAAAGTGGGTAGAAAATCCCGCATCTAAAAGTTTGTGGGAAAGGATAGACAAAATCCCCGATGAAGAATTATGGAGGACACACGAGCGCAGAAGAGAAAGACTTGTGGCTTTTGCCCGAAGAAGAATGATAATGCAGGCAAAGGCGCACGGAGGCAGCCAGGAAGAACTTGCCGAAGCAGCGGAAGTTCTGGACCCAAGCGCATTAACCATAGGCTTTGCACGAAGGTTTGCAACTTATAAACGGGCCACTTTAATTTTCAAAGATATTATGAGGCTAGAAAAAATTATTAATGACAAGGAAAAACCGGTTCAATTTATAATTGCAGGTAAAGCGCATCCCAAAGATGAAGAAGGCAAAAGATTTATACAGGAAATTTACCAGATAACAAAAGCCGAAGGATTTAAACGAAAAATAGTTTTTCTGGAAAATTACGATATGAACGTTGCCCACTACCTTGTTGAAGGCTGCGACGTGTGGCTTAATAATCCTAGGCGGCCGCTGGAAGCAAGCGGTACTTCCGGTATGAAAGTTATTGCCAACGGCGGTTTAAATTTTAGTGTTCTAGACGGCTGGTGGGACGAAGGCTTTGACCCCGAAGTTGGGTGGAAAATTGGCAGCGGTGAAGAATATACAGACCCCGACTACCAGGACGATGTTGAATCAAGGCAGCTTTATAATACTCTTGAAACTCAAATTGTTCCTATGTTTTATTCCAGGGGTGAAGACAGACTGCCTAGAAAGTGGATTGCTAAGATTAAAAATTCCATGAAAAAACTCGGGCCGTTTTTTAATACGCATAGAATGGTACAGGAATATTTCGACAAGTTCTATAAAACTTCATTTGAAAAACGTATTTTAATGATGAGCGATAATTGTTCCAAAGTTAAAGAGCTCGCTTCATGGAAAAATAATATTCTGAATAATTGGTCCGGTGTTAATGTGGTTAAATTTAATACCAACGGAAGTAACGGTAAATTGTTTGTAGGTGAAGAATTTCCTTTAAAAGCAGAAATAAATTTGGGCAGTTTAACTCCAAATGATGTTGAGGTTCAAATTTATTTCGGTCCGATGAAGAATGAAGATAACCCGCAGGACTTTTCAACTGTTGTAATGAACGCAGATTCTTCCAGGTCTTCGAATGGTGTATACAAGTATTCTGGCAGCGTTACATGCTCGGAAAGCGGCCAGCAGGGATTTACTATTAGAATTTTACCCAAAAATTCTTTGCTTATCCATCCTTTCGATCTTGGCGTTATTTACTGGGCAGATAGTTATTGACAATATTCAGCTTTTTATTAACTTATTGATGTTCATAATATTCATTTTTTAATATGCTTTTAGAAACATTAGATATTAAAAAGGACGACGTAGTTATTTTTTCCAGGAACATTTTCGACCTGGAAAAAAACTTTAAAATTATTTATAAAGATGATGAACAAAAATCACCGCATAAAATAAGTTATAACGAAGTCTGCAGGTTTGTTAATGAGTTTACTCCTAAGAATATGATTGTTTACAGGCTTCTTACTAACATTAAAGATTTTGAAATTTACCTTTCCAAATACGGCTTTTATTTAAGTATAAATAATGTTACGGAACTTATTTATTTCGATCCTGTTTTTGCGATTAAAGAACTTGAAGACTATTCCGAAGCGATTAATTATTATGATTTAAGGTTTAGAATTCAGCAGGTAGGGCTTACAACTTTAAATAGAAAAGGAAATTTACCCAACTTTGCGGAAATTTATAATATTGATCTGCAGGCAACCGAAGCAAAATTTCAAAACGATATGGCATTTGCTGAAGCAATTTTTGCTTTTGCCGGAAAAAGCAGGGAGGAAACAAGAAAGTTAAAAAGTAATGAAATAAACCGGAAACCTGTTCTTAAGGAACCACGAATTTTGGAACAAAAACCTTCAGTAAAGTCTGAACAAGAAAACAATTTCCACCACCAATCAAAACCCGGCCTTCAAATAATTAAAAAGGACGAAGTAAAACCGGCAGCCGGTAAAAGTTCTGAGCCTGTTAAAAAACAAACAACCCAAACTGCCGATGGTATAAAATTAATTAATCATGATATTTCCGAAGATAAGGATTTTGATTATAAGCAGATTATGAGAATAAATTTTAAAGGAACAGCAGGTGCAAATAATGAGTACTCAGTTTCCAAAAATGAAAAGGAAGAAAAAACAGAACAGGATTTAGGTAAAACCGGAGGAGTTGTTCCCAGGATAATTAAACATAGCCCTGAGGGGAAAAAAACATTCGGGAGTATTTTAAAAGATGCAAATGCAAAAAATAATTCGGGTAAAACATCAAAAACAGGTAGCGAAGAAAAAACTTCAGCAATAATAGATATTTTCAAATCGTCTTCTTCATTAAAAAATTACCTTACCGGAAGGGAAAATAAAAAGGTAGTTTTAAAAATGAACAAAAAATAATTTGTTTAATTGTTTTTCAAGGAATAAATCTTTTTAAGGTTAGAGGTTCGGGGCTTAAATGAATTTACAATTTCGTCCTTTCTTCAAGGCTTGCAGGCTGCAGCTTTACAGGTTTGAGTTACCTGTAAAAATCATCTGTACCTGTTATACTCTGATCATCCTCCTCATCATTTAAAGTAAACATAGAACTTAACATATCTTTAAACTGAAGCCCTTCGTCGAGTCTAAATTTACTAAGCATAGAATGTTCTGCAAGCCCGTGCAGAACAAACTCCATAAACAAGATCTGCGATCTGTCATCTGCTTTCGGCTGATACTTATGTACAACTTCTTTTAAACCGGGAATATTTTTTAAGGTCTTTTCATACTCTTTGTCGGGAAGAGTATTCAATATGTCAATCATGTTCCCCTTGCCGAACCAATTTATTATTGTTTGATAGGGATTTATTGATTGGCTCTTCTTCATCTTTTCCGGTGAAGGGAAATATTCCTGAAAAATTGTTTTAATAGATTTGCTTATAAGAATATATGCAACTTTAGAAGGGCCTTCCTGTTCGCCTTCGTAAACAAGTTCTACTTTACCGGTTATGGAAGGAATAACGCCGTATAGATCGGAAATTCTTAATGCGGTAAAAGATTCATTATTTAAAATCATACGTCGTTCCGCAGTGCTTATTAAATTTTCAAAAGCAGAAATTGTAAGCCTTGCGGAAACACCGCTTTTAGGATCGATATATTCGCTTTGCCGTGCTTCAAAAGCAATTTGCTCAATAAGCTTTTCCATAAGGTCGCTACTTTTTATTTTAGAATTTTGTTCTTCGGTTAAGTTGCTTTCCTGCCGTGTAATTTCTCTGGATATTTCAACTGTCTTTGGATAGTGAGTCAATATCTGGCTGTCAATTCTATCTTTTAACGGAGTAACAATAGAGCCGCGGTTTGTATAATCTTCCGGGTTTGCCGTAAACAAAAATTGAATATCCAGCGGCAGCCGAATTTTAAAACCTCTAATTTGAATATCGTTTTCCTGAAGGATGTTGAACAAAGCTACCTGAATCCTTGCCTGGAGATCCGGCAGTTCGTTTATAACAAAAATTGAGCGGTGCGATCTTGGAATCAGTCCGAAGTGAATAACCCTTTCGTCCGAATAGGGAAGTTTTAGAGAAGCAGCTTTAATAGGGTCTACATCGCCGATTAAATCCGCAACGGAAACATCGGGAGTAGCAAGTTTTTCTGCATACCGTTCGGAGCGGTGCATCCAGGTTATTTTGGTATTATCGCCGTTTTCTTTAATCAAATCTAATGCGTACCTGGAAAGGGGAGCCAAAGGATCATCGTTAAGTTCGGAACCTTTAACAACGGGTATATACTCGTCAAGAAGATTAATAAGCAGCCTGGCAATTTTGGTTTTAGCCTGCCCTCGCAGGCCGAGCAAAATAATATTATGCCTGGAAAGGATTGCGGTTTGAATATCCGGAATAACAGTTTCGTCATAACCTATAATCCCTTTAAAAGGCTGCTGTTTTTTTTGTAGAGCACAAATTAAATTCTTACGTAATTCATCTTTTATTGATAACGGTTTGTAACCGCTTTCTTTTAAGTTTCCTAAGGTTGAAATTGATTTATAATTCATATTTATACTGTAAAATTTTGAATAGTTAATTTGTTATCTAACTCGCCGCCGCCTGTTTCTAATGTAGTCTTCAAAGATGTAATCCCCCAAACCGTTCAAACTGCTGTAAAAAGCTCTGCCGTTATTTATTTTTGTAAACTCTCTAACAAACTGCTGAAGGTAAGAATCACGCGCAATCATAAATGTAGTAATGGTAATTCCCAGCTTTCTGCACTTAGCAGCCTGGTCTAGTGTTTTATTTAGAATTTTTCTATCCAGGCCGAAACTGTTTTTATAATACTTAATACCTTCTTTAAGGCATGTGGGCTTACCGTCGGTAATCATAAAAATTTGTTTGTTCGTGGTTTTCCTGCGCCGTAAAATATCTACTGCAAGCTGAATACCGGCAACGGTATTTGTATGGTAGGGGCCAACCTGCAAGTAAGGTAAATCTTTTATTTCGATAGGCCAGGCATCATTGCCGAAAACTATAATATCAAGCGTGTCTTTGGGATACCTTGTTGTAATTAGCTCGGAAAGCGCCATTGCGGTTTTCTTTGCCGGTGTAATTCTGTCTTCTCCGTATAATATCATCGAGTGTGATATATCAATCATTAGAACAGTAGATGTAATTGTTTTAAAATCTCTCTGTTCAACTTCCAGATCATCTTCTGTAAGTTTAAATTCATCTATGCCGTGGTTTATCTGTGCATTTTTTAAGGAATCGGTAACGTCAATTTGATCGAGCGAATCGCCGAAGTAATATTCCCGTCTATCCGAATTTAATTCATCACCGTGTCCGGAAAAAGGAGTTGCATGATTTCCTTTACCGGATTTTTTCAACCTGCCGAAAATTTCTTCGAGAGATTGCCTTCTGATTGCTTGTTCGCTTTTTGCCGTTATTATTAAAACAGTACCGTCTTCACTTTCTTCAATATAATTTTTATCCTTAAGTTCGCGGATAAAATCACCCATCCCGTATTTATCGTCGGTTAAATTATATTTATTGTCTAGCTGGTTAAGCCAGTTTAATGCTTCTCCAACATCTCCGGAAGTAATAGTAAGAAGCTGCAAGAAAATTTTCAGGAGATCTTCAAACTTATTGTTTTTATTATGTTGCGGAATAAATTCCGTAAATCTTGTTCCAATCATACCAATCAATTCTCATTAATTTTAACATAAAATTAAAATAAAATTTCGCTTATACAAGGAAAAAATTTATGAAGATATCCGCTTTTAAATATATAGTAAGTAATTGAATAATCAATAAAATATTTGTGTTACCTGTCAATGTATTTTACCTATCACAACAGCAATTCATCAAATAAATTCTTGAATTTTATCACTACCAATTAAAAAAAGAATTGCGATAATTACGGTATGGAAAAATGAATTCTGAATATGTATAACAGCTTCTTAACACGGAACAGTCATAACAAAAGTTAAGGATGAAAAGATGGATTCGAAACCAATGATTCAAATTCCGATTTTGGATAAATCAAGATATATAGAACCGCCGTTTGATTATGGAGGAAATAAACTAGTCCGCTCAAGTTCAGGGCTTTTTACTAATGATGTTATTTATGATAACGAATGGCAGCAAGAGTATTATATAATTTATAATTCTTATATACTTGAGGATAATGAACCTAAATTATTTGGCAGATTTTAAAAACTCTTTTAATTCTCTTTTCTTATTTGTTTTAGCATTTTTGTCTCTAATAAATTTAGACAGTTCAATAATTCTATCTTCAATTTGAATATTTAATCGATTTGCTTTATTCATGCGGAACAGATGTTTTAATTTTACTTCTCTATTAGGTAAAGAGTAGAGTAAATGTTGAAAATATTCCTTTGCCCCTTTGTAAACCTCCAGGTCTAATTTATTTAATTGTTTTATTTTTTCTATATGATGTTTTTCAAAGCTAAGTTTCTTTTTGATATTTCTTTTATTCTTGGAAGCATAAACAAGCATTGGCCAGTTTAAAGATTCACTCATCAAAATAAGGCTTTCATCAAAATATTCCTGCAGCCCGAAGAATGAAATTCTATTAAATAGATTGTCTATAGCGGTTTTAACGGCAATATCCTCGGATAAATTGTTTAACAAATTCGGTAAAGCACCGTCCCCGCTGTTAATTAACATTTTGGTTTGCAGATTTGTCAGTTCCTCATTTCCGCTTTCCAAAAATTCATCCAGGTTAAATTTATCCGGCGGAAAGTATTTTATTAAATGAGGGCTTTTGCCTTCCATTACGTGTTGGCAAAAAGATTTTACACGATTAACAGGTTCCCTAAGAAAGGTAACAATGGCTGCATTATCCGCTTTGTCGATACCGGTTATTATCGGTGCATGGCCAATAAATAATTCGATATTTTTCTTATAATTTTCGGATAACCGTTCGTATCTAATAATATCATTTTCAATATCACCCGAAAATTCAAAAGATTTCTTCGCGAAATAGCGTCGTTTCAAAATACTAATAAAAGTAGTACCTGCAGTTTTGGGAATATGTAAAAATCTTAATGGTTCCAATGTCTTTATATAATTTTTCAGTTTAATTTTTCTTTCCTTTTGACCTGCAATTTGCTATCAAGGTTTAAAATTTTACCTAATTTAACTTTTTTTAAAAATTTTTTCACCTTACTTATTAATCCCAAAATTATCTCGATAATAAAAATGAAGATTAATATAATTTTAATCCTAATTTAACAATTTCTTAATGTTTAAGGTTTAGTTTTAATAAAAAAATTTTTAAGATAAAATGAAAAGACCTTTTGAAACGATTATTCAGCTTCCGGTTTTAAAAACTTTTGAAACCACGGATAAAAGGATAGAATTTCACAAACGTAAGATAATTCCTCAGCGGGTAAATATTTTAAACGATGATATTGCCTGCGAAAACGAATGGCAGCAGGAATATTTTATTATTTATAATTCTTACGTCTTAGATGATAAAGAGCAGGATAATTGAATAGTTTTTAAATTGTATTATTGTTAAATGGCAAAATTGTCTAGACTATATAACTGTCCCCGGATTCAACTCTTCAACTTGTTAAAAAGTAATTCAATCCTTTCTTTTACAAAATCCGGATTTGGTGAGCCGTAAGTTTTTTTCCTCTTTAACGAAGTATTTATGTTAAGGCATTCCAATGCACTTTCATCGAAAATATAATTTATCTGTTTTAATTCTTCAACCGTAACATTTTTAAAATTTTTATTTTCACATTCCAGTTTATGCACAACCTTTCCTACAATATTATGAGCTTCTCTAAAAGGAACACCTTTTACCACAAGCCAATCGGCTAAATCGGTTGCCAAAGAAAAATCTCCCTGCAGTTCTACCAAAAATCTATCTGTATTAAATTTTGCAGTTTCTAACATTTGAGACATAAATTTAAGCGATGTTTCAAACGTAAATGATGAATCAAACAACGGAGCTTTGTCTTCCTGCAAATCTCTATTATAACTTAAAGGTAAAGATTTTAAAGTGGATAAAAGTGAAATATAATTTCCAAAAATTCGTCCGGTTTTTCCCCTTATCAATTCAGCAAGATCCGGATTTTTTTTCTGCGGCATTAGAGAAGAGCCAGTAGTAAAGCTGTCGGCAAGTTCAATAAAATTCCATTCTTTTGTAGACCACAAAATAATTTCTTCACACAGCCTGCTTAAGTGCATCATTCCTACGGAACATGCGTGAAGATAATCTAGAATAAAATCCCTGTTTGATACGGAATCAAGTGCATTTGCAGTTGGAGCAGCAAAGCCGAGTTTCTTGCCTGTAAAGTCCCTGTCAAGAAGCAAAGTAGATCCGGCAAGTGCACCGGAACCAAGAGGGGAAAGGTTGTTTTCAACTCTTATTTGCTTAAATCTGTTTTTATCCCGCTCAAGCATTTCAACATAGGCAAGGAAATGAAATGCGAGCGATATAGGCTGTGCTCTTTGAAGATGAGTGTAGCCGGGCATTAAAGTATTTATATTTGAAGAAGAAATAGTTAAAAGTGTTTTTTGAAGTTCCGTAATTTTACTGCTAACCAAGCCGGTGCGTTTGCTTATCCAAAGTAAAACGTCTGTAGCAATTTGGTCGTTACGGCTTCTGCCGGTATGCAGTTTACCGGCAGTATCGCCTATTAGCTCGTACAATCTTGCTTCTATTGCAGAATGAATATCTTCAAATTTATCTTCATCCGGTTTCCAAATTTTATTGTTCCATTCCTGTTCAATTGTTTCCAATCCCTTAATAATTTTGGCGGATTCATCTTTGGAAATAATATTTACGTGTGCAAGCATTTCCGCATGTACTTTACTGCCCTCAATATCTTCTAGAATTAAATTGATATCTACATTTAATGACGAAGAAAACTTAAGAGCATTTTTATCAAATTCTTCTTTGAATCTTCCGCCCCATAACATTATGCAGCAACCTCATGTTTCACTTTATTTTTTAAGTCTGCAATTGTTTTATACGGCAAGCCGTAAATTTTAATAAAGCCTTCCGATGCTTTATGATCAAATGTATCTTCAACTGTGTAAGTTGCAAGGTTTTTATTGTATAGGCTGTATACAGAATTTCTGGAAAGAGTTCTTATACTTCCTTTGTATAATTCAAGCTTAACTTCACCAGAAATATTTTCCTGTGTTGAATCCACAAAAGCCATTAAAGAATTGAACAGAGGAGAATACCAGAGTCCGTCATAAATTAAATTGGCAATCTTATCGGAAATTTCCTGTTTATACCTGAAAGTTTCCTTATCTAGGATTAACCTTTCCAGCTCCAAATGAGAGTAATGTAAGATAAGGGCAGCAGGTGCTTCGTAAATTTCCCTGGATTTAATTCCTACAACTCTGTTCTCTATTAAATCCAATCTACCGATTCCGTAAGATGCACCAAGGTCTCTTAACTGCGAAACCAATTCAACTGCATTTAATTCAATTCCGTTAAGACTTACAGGGCAGCCTTTTTCAAAGCCGATAGTAATTTCTTCTCCTTTGTTAGGTGCATCCTTAGGGTTAACAGTAATTTGATATGCATCCTCTGGAGGCGCAGCAGCAGGGTCTTCCAGCACTCCGCATTCAATTGCAATTCCCCATAAATTTTCATCAATCGAATAAGGCGAATCTTTTGTAGCTTTTACAGGAATTCCGTTTTGAATTGCAAATTCCATTTCTTCTTCCCTGCTTTTAAATTCCCATTCTCTTAACGGTGCAATTGTTTTTAAGTGAGGAGATAAAGATTGCACACCTACTTCAAACCTTACCTGGTCGTTGCCTTTACCGGTACAGCCGTGTGCAACAGCATCCGCATTTTCCTTCGCGGCAACATCTACAAGCATCTTAGCTAATAGCGGGCGTCCTATTGCAGTTGCCATGGGGTAAGCTCCCTCATATAATGCACCGGCTTTCAAAGCCTTCCATGCAAATTTTGTTAGGAACTCTTCTCTCAAATCGAATATGAAAGATTTTACGGCACCGGTTTTCAATGCTTTTTCTTTAACGCCTTCAATTTCTTTTACCTGCCCTAAAAATCCGGTAGCAGTAATAATATCGGCATCATATTTTTCCTTAAGCCATTTAACCATAACGGAAGTATCCAGCCCTCCCGAATATGCAACTACAATTTTCATCTTTGCCATTTTATCTCCTATTTTTAATTTTAAGAACCAACCTGTTCGATCATCATTTTTTTAATTAATGCAACAATATTTGGAATATGTTTATGTGAACTTGGAATAACCAAAACTGTATCGTCTCCGCCAACAGTACCCAGAATTTCGGGATTATTTAACCTGTCAATAAAATGGGCAATACCTTGAGCCCTTCCGGCAAGCGTTCTAATAAGAACCATAGATTCGTTATTATCAACGCTTATTATTTCAAAGCCGATTAATTTTGCAATTTGTTTACCGGATTCATGAGCATCCAGAATGTATCTAGGACCATACTCGGTAATTGTTCTAATCACACCAAGCTCTGCAAAATCCCTGCTTAGTGTTGCTTGAGTAACTTGTATTCCTTCATCGGAAAGTAATTTTACGAGACTTTCGTGCGAGGAAATATTTTTCCCGTTAAGAATTTCTTTTATGCGGTTTAACCGTTTTAATTTAGCAGACATATAAACACCGATGTTTGTTAGTGAATAAAAATTGTTCCTTTATATATCGGAAATTATTCTTCTAAATGCCAATAAAAATTTCATTATTTCCGTTTGCGTAATAATGAACGGCGGAAGAATTCTTAAAACGGAATTGCCGGACGTACCAACAAGAAATCCGTTATCCAACAACTTAGCCGCAATTTCTTTGCTTGAAATTCCTTCAACAAATTCCACACCTATTAGCAGGCCTTTACCTCTAATGCTTTTTATCTGTGAAAGATTCAGTCCGTGTAATGCGTCTGTTAAAATTTTTCCCAGGTTTGCAATCTCCTGAAGTTTTTCTTCGGTTAACAGGTCAACAACTTTATTTGCTGCTGCAACTGCAACCGGGTTGCCGCCAAAAGTGGAACCGTGACTGCCCGGCTGAATTGCCTCTGCAACTTTTTCGGAACAAATTGCTGCGCCTAATGGAATTCCGTTAGCTATTCCCTTAGCTGTTGTTACAACATCCGGAACAATATCTTCATACTGATAACAGAAAAATTTACCGGTCCTGCCTATGCCTGTTTGTACTTCATCAATAATTAGTAAAATATTTTTAACAGTACAGAGTTCCCTCAATTCTTTTAAATAATTTTGTGGCGGAACAATTATGCCTGCTTCTCCCTGAATTGATTCAATAATTACGGCTGCGGTATTCGATGTAACTGCGGATTCGGCTGCCGAAATATCTCCGTAAGGAACATGCTTAAAGCCCGGTACAAGCGGTTCAAAGCCTTCCCAAAATCTTGTACTGCCTGTTGCGGAAAGGCTTCCGTAGGTTCTTCCGTGGAATGCTCCGTCTGCAGCAACAATTTCAGTTTTGCCCTTACCCCATTTCCTTGCAAACTTGATAGCTGCTTCGTTTGCTTCCGTGCCGGAGTTGCAAAAGAAAACCGAATTTAAACCGGAATGCTTTACAAGTTTTTTAGATAGATTCTGCTGCGGAGTTGAAGTAAATAAATTGGATACATGCCAAAAGCTGTTTATTTGTTTTAGCACTGCTTCTTTTATTTCGGGATGATTATGCCCGAAACCGGTTACGGCTATACCGCATAAAAAATCTATATATTCTTTACCCGTTTCATCATAAAGATATGCACCGTTGCCGGATGTAAATTCAACCGGGTATCTTGTGTAAGTGTTAAGCAATCCTGAGTAATTCATATTCACTTTCGTTTGTGTTGATAATCCAGGTTCCATTTTCGCTTTCTTCGTCTTTATTTTGTCTGGAATAAAAATTTAACCGTGAACCAATCCAGATTTTATTTATTCCTTTTTTAAGAAGCTCCATGCAGCTGTTTAATTTCGGAATCATTCCGCCGGTAACATCGCCGTTTATAATTCCGTTTATGATTTCTTCTTCAGTTAAAGTTTTTTTAACCGAGCCGTTAATTGTTACGCCTTCAACATCGGAAATAAAAAATACTGTGTCTGCGTTTATAGCAACAGCAAGTACTTCCGCAAAAATATCGGCGTTAACATTCATTAAGTTTCCGGCTGCATCTCTGCAGACGCTGGAAAATACGGGAATAACATTCGACTTTAATAAATCGAATATCCATTTTGCGGAACCGGTAAGTATAGGCTTGCCTACAAAACCAAGCTCTTTATTGAAATACTCTGCGGTAAATGTATTCCTGTCTATGCCTGATAATCCGGTGGATTCAAAACCAAAAGAATTTAATTTTGCGGTTAACCGACTGTTTATCAATCCTGCTTGCACCGCAGCAACCACTTCCATTTGTGCACCGGTTGTTACTCTCTGTCCGTTTATAAATTTAGTTTCCAGGCCCAGCTTGCCGGACCACTCGGAAATATTATTGCCTGCACCGTGAACAATAGCGATCCCTGAAAAATTTTCATAAAGGTCTTTTAACATGGAAATCCATTTATCGGTATTTGAAAATTCATTTATTGCTTTACCGCTTATTTTGATTACTGCTGTTTTCATTTTAATTCCTTCCGCTAGGTTCTATAATCTGCATTAATCCTTACATATTCCTCCGTAAGGTCGCATGTCCACCATGTTGCTTCCTCGGAGCCGTAATTAAGGTCTACGTTAATAACGAAGTCTGATTTTGAAAGTATTTTCGTGGCTTTTTCTTCATCTACTGCCAATTTATAAGAGGGCAGCAGTACGGGTAAATCGTTAAAACTTATGGAAACTTTGGATGGGTCGAAATCTGCACCGCTTTGGCCGGCTGCACTTAAAATTCTTCCCCAATTTGCATCAGCACCGTAAATAGCGGTTTTAACAAGAGAAGAATTTGCAATAGATTTACCGATTAAATCTGCGTCATGTCCGGTTTTTGCATTCTTAACATTTATAGTAACTAATTTTGTTGCACCTTCACCATCGGATACAATTGCTTTAGCCATTTCTTTGCAGATGTCTGTTAGTGCTTCTTTAAAAGCAGAATATTCATCTGTATTTTTTTGAATTTTAATTTTAGATAAGCCGTTTGCAAGCAGCAGCACCATATCGTTTGTACTTGTTTCTCCGTCTACGGAAATTTTGTTAAAAGTAATTTTAACCGCATTTGATAAAAGTTCCTGCAGAAGAGATTTTTCTATTCCGGCATCGGTAGAAATAAAAGCAAGCATGGTTGCCATATTAGGCATAATCATTCCGCTTCCTTTGCAAATGCTTCCGATTGTAAATTCTCCTTTGGACGTTTTAACCTTAACCGCAAAAGATTTTATTTTGGTATCGGTTGTCATTATAGCTTCGGCAGCATCTTTACCACCGTAATCGGAAAGCTTTGTAATTATTTCGTCCAATCCGGTTTCAATTTTTTTTACGGGAAGTTTTAAGCCTATTACTCCTGTTGAAGCTATTAAAACTTCATTTTTATTTATTCCTAATTTTTTAGCGCAAATGCTTTGCATGAAAAGTGCGTCTTTAAAGCCTTCTTCGCCGGTGCATGCGTTTGCATTACCGGAATTAATTAAAACGGATTTTACAAATCCGGAATTTTTTACCGTTTCCTGCGAAATCATTAACGGTGCGGCTTTTACTTTGTTTAAGGTATAAGTTCCGGCAGCAGTGCAGGAAGTTTCGGAATAAATAAGTGCAAGGTCTTTTCTTTTTCTTTTGATGCCGCAGAAAATTCCGGCAGCTTTAAATCCTTTTGAAGAAGTAACGGAACCGTTATCAATATACTGAAACATTGGCTGCTCCTTCTTTTTTTAATCCCGTAATTTCATCCCATTCCATTAGCTTATTCATGTTTTGTATGGCCTGGCCGGCTGCGCCTTTAATTAAATTATCTATTGCAGATGTAACAATAACAACTTTATCTTTTACGGAAACATTTATATCACAAAAATTTGAGTTTACAACCCAGTTTAGATGAGGAGGCGTTTCTCTTAATCTAACGAATGGTGAATTATTAAAAAAAGATTTATAAATATTTTTAACTTCATCTTCGTATAAATTTTTTTTAAGATGAATAGAAGAAGTTGAATAAATTCCAACTGCTGCCGGTAATAAGTGTGTTGTAAAAGAAAAAGGTGAATAGAAACCGGATTGTTTTAACATCTGCAGAATTTCCGGCTGATGCCTGTGCTTGTTAACGTTATATGCGGAAACATCCCCATCCATCTCTGACATCATTAAATCGAGTTTAGGAGTTTTGCCCGCACCGCTTGTTCCCGAATAAGCAGAAACACTTACCGCAACAATTTCGTCGGAAAATTCCTTAACGATTGGTAATAAAGCAAGTAACACGGCAGTAGGGTAACATCCCGGGTTTGCTACAAGATTGGATGTTGAATAGTTTGTACCGTAATAATCCGCAAGCCCGTAAATTTTTTCATCCAGTAATTTCGGAACTGTGTGATTTATTCCGTACCATTTTTCAAATTCGTCTTTTGAATTTAATCTAAAATCGCTTCCCAGATCAATTACTTTTTTACCGCCGCTTATTAACAACGAAACATATTTAATAGCTTCGCCGTGCGGTAATGCAATAAAATATAAATCATGTGAAAGTGACAAATCTTCTACATATTCAATTTTGGAATTTGTAACAATTCCTGTCAGGTCCGGGAAAAGTTCAGTTATGAATTTACCGGCAGATGAATTTGCGTAAATCTTATAATCATCAACAAAAGGATGTGAACTGCAGAATTGAACCAATTTTTTCCCTGTATAACCACTGCCGCCAATAATACCAATAGAAATCATATTAAAAACCTTTAGATATTTTGTTTGTAAAAATTAATAAATTTAACAGGAGATATGTTTTATACCCCTAACGGGGACGGCGCGGTAAACGTGGCCTGCCTGGTAAGGTTTGACTTAACAGATGTTGATATTCTATTATATATTCAATATTTAAAAATGATTTTTTCATTGGCTGTTAACATAAAGAATTTGAAAGCTTTTGTCAATAGAAAAATGAATAAGATTGCAGAGAATAATTAATAACAGCTATTAATTATGATATTGATGAAATAATATGCAAAATAACTAATGGTATATGGTATATTCTATTCGTCTTTAAATTATGTGTATAATGGAAGGAAAATATCTTGGCAAAGTGCATAGCGACGCTTTGCGCTATGCACTATTATGTAAAATTCCAAATGTTGATACAAAAAATAAAACAGGTATCCCTCGGACCAAATAAATTGGTCATCTTTCCGGAAAACTATTTTTCATAGTTATGTTCTTATTTATCTTTC
>JBJKSH010000075.1:0-6049 GCA_046704255.1 Ignavibacteriaceae bacterium
TAAAATTCAATGCCTCCTGCCCTGCAAAATTCAATAATCTATTATCTTTTAAGCTTGCTTCCGTAATTTCTGCATCGGCTGCGAGCTTTCCGGCCTTAATATTTTTATTTCCGTTTTTTGTTGCGGCAGTGCTGAAAAGAAGCTGATCAGATTGACTATTTTCATTCACTTTTATACCGACATAATTATTTCCCTTCAGCTTTGTTATATCGCCGGATAAATTTAATGCATTCCCTTTAACCGGATAAAGAACCGTTAAAAAGTTTTCGCCCATGCTTTTATTAGAATTGCTAACCTGCACATAACCGGGCATCGTTATAGGTACACCGAATTTAACTGGCCTATCAAATATTTTCATTTTTATATTTTCAGGAAAAATTACCTGCGAATAAAGAGACGCTTTATCCGTAGAAAAAGTAAATGTGTTATTATTTTTCAATTTAGCTTCTTTTGAATTAGCGAAATGGAAAAGTAAATCGTATTCATGCGGGTCTTTGGAAGATTTTATTCTATCATAAACTACGAAATATTTTTTATTTATAAATATCATATTTCTTTCGAACAGACTAAGTTTACCACGATAAATATCTGATAACTCTCCCGTTGCAGATGAATAGAAATTCGTCGTGATAAAATCTTTTAATCTGGCATGCTTGTCTGCAGCTTTAATAAAATGAAGATAATCCCCACTTCTTTGAGAACCGCCGTCCTGATCAAGTAGAAGTGTATTGTGCCCTATAGGCTGTATGTAATAACTGCGGTAATACGGATTGGCATAGTAATTAGCCCATCCGGCTTCCGTTAATAAAGTTTGGCCAAAGGCATTTATCTGGAAGCTGCCTTGATCAAAATGCTGATGATTATAGAATGGCCCTGAACGGAAATTTAACACTATATCATCGGGCGACCAGCCGGACCTAAATATCACCGCACCTAATTCGGGAAACTCTTTTGACTCTGGAAGAAAATCCGGTGAAGTTACCTTACCCTTATTATTTCCGAACATAAAATCGAATATATTTTTACGTGGGCTTTTCATATAAAGCCATTGAAACACAGGATCATGAGAATGCGAAGAAAGCCAAGCAAACTCGGATAAGGTTGTTAATTTAGGATCACTGTCCCCCACATCCAGGATTTTCGGTTTGGAAAAATTATATAGGAAATATTTATAAGATCCCAACAGGCTTTTGCTTGCCAGATTCAGATTCAAAACATTTTTTATTGCCGAAAGAGTAGGCAGTGTATTTGAAAATGCAAAACCTTGATAACCTATTCCCTCTCCCCATGCCCCGGTAGTATCCAGGGTGTTATGAATATTTATTTCGAGTTTCCTTACCAATCCGGAAATATAAGGCTCAAGACTGCCCAGCTTCGGATCATCACCGTAAATTGCAAGCGCACAGCTAAGCCCACCGCTAACTGTGTTGCTTACCCAATTGCTGGTTGCCGAAGGAACTCTGTCCTGCAAAACGTACTCGTCGTAAGCAGGAATAATACAATTTCTAAGCAGTCCTTCGCTCACTTTATCTCTTTCTTCTTTAGTCATTAATGGATAGACAACATCGTAACAAAATGCGGCACGCACTCCAAGTTCTCCTACGGGATAATATGTTTCCCTGTGTCTTGCAGTGAACCACGGATGCGTCCAGGTTTTCCAGCCTGAAATTATTAACAATGCCTTTTTTGCATAGTTGCCTGCCGCAGTATCTCCGGTTATTGCATAAATTAATGCATTTTCCTGCAGAATTGTTTCAGCCGGCTGCATTATATCAAAATAATGGCTAAGAGTCGGTAACAAGAAAACAGAGTCAAAAACTCCGATATTAACTTTTGAAAGTGATTCCAAACTTAATTTAGTCGGCGGTACTTTCCTTAAACTGGATGTCTCTGCTCCAAATTCTATTGAACCCAGATTGGATGTATTTCTAACTTTAGCTGCTTCTTTTGTCAATGATTCCCACCAACTTTTCCAATGTTTGCTTTTAATTTTTTCCTTGCATTCATTTATTTGTTTATCTGCAAAGAACAACCTTGGATGAGGTATATTTGTCCGCATTAACCATATATTAAATTTTGTTTCAATCTTTTTTCCGCTGTTATCCGTACCGTTTACTTTAATGCACCATTGTCCCGGAATATCATCTTTAGAAAAAGCATAAATATTTTTTTTGCTCCAAATGTTACTTAATGAATTAAATACTAGTGGAACATTTTTCAAAATAATTTTTCCATCAGGGTTACTCAAACTCATCTCAGCAGATTTTAACTTAACTACTTTAGGTAATTTTGCAGAAAGGCTAAACTGTTGTCCGGCATGATAATGATGAAGCGGAACAATTAAATCTATATTTTCCAGATAGTCGGTAGCGGGCTTTAGTATTTCAAATTTAACCGCCTTCATTGCCGTAATAGTGAAATCCGTAAAATATAATCTATAATTAATATCAGGATTTGTTTCGGGAACATAAGTAACCATCGAAAAACCGCTTAATCCCGTTCCCGGTTTTATTAGTTTACCTGAGTTCTTAAAATTTCGAACCGGGACTTCAACAAAATTCCATTTCCCGTGATCGTTTACTGAAGTTGTATAGGAATATTGTTTACCGTCGGTTCCATATAAAACCATCTTCATCCCTTTAAAATAGCCATATCCGTCTGCTTTATAATAAAAAGATACCTTTGAATTCCTGTCAGCGGTGAGAGATAACTTTTTCACAAAACCCATCTCATGTTCGGTTTTAAATGTCGGATGATATTCGAACATTAGCGCGTATTTGCTGCCGTTTGGTCCGTCAACTCTTGTACAATAAAAATACGGATCAAACCCGGTATCTTGAAAGGGCGGATATGATTCCCACCCGCTTACGGAACCTAATTTAAAATCTTGTTTGAAACTAACCGGTTCCATAATTAAAGGGTACGATTTTAGATTTGATTTATTCATTATGTTTCCTTCAGCACCGAAAATTAAGATTGATTGAAAGGAAAATATTATTACAAAAACGATATATTTTATTTTTCCGGACATTGAAACTTCCTGGTTATTTGTTTATGAATTGTATTATTTGATAATATGCAAGTATGAATGTTAGTACAAAACTGATAACTAATATTAAATTACGTGTAAGGCTTGCATGATTTTCCCCTATAAAACTTTTCTTATTCATTAAGTATATTATAATTATGAATGCTATTGGAGTACCCAAAACACTTAATACCATAGCAGCTACAATTGCAAGAAGTGCAGGAAGATTCCAGAGGAAGGAAGTTAACCCCGGCAGCAATTAAAGTATTGAAAAAATTACTACGAATTTTTTGTTCTTTAGATTAAATTTCCAGTCTAATTTCAAAGAATCAAGTATAAAATAAGTTTGAAGTTGCGCTACCACGATAAATGTAGAATAAGCCGCTCCGAACATTCCCAGCGAGAAAATTATTACTCCCCATTTACCGAATACGGAACCTAATACCTGACCCGCCTGATTTATATCCACAATTTTAAGATGGTTAGGTAATTTATATAAAATAGAGCCTCCGGCAACGAGCGCTGCAACCGACCAAATTCCGAAAATAAAACCGAATGTAATAACGGCTTTTTTAAAATTTACCGGGATATCCTTTTTTGTAAAACCGGCTTCCGCCGTAAAATAAGGAAAAGAAAGCAGTGCAGTAATTGCAACTGCACCGGCAGTTATTGCAGCTATATACTGAATTGAAATCCTTCCGCCTGCGTTAGGAGGAATACTTGGAATTAATCCTTTCAATACTTGCAGCGGTTCTGAAAAACCCTTAATGCTTACCAAAAGAAATGAAAGTGCCATAAAAAATAAAACACCGGTCATAATTTTTTCAACACTTTTGTAACCACCGAATACAACCGAAGTTAAAACCAAAATAACTACGATTATTGTTGAGATTATTACGGTTCCGGAAGCCGGGTTGTAATTACCAAAAATTGTAAGAAGAGAAAAAACCATAACCTTTGTTTGCCCCATATTAGCTACGAACCCAAGTATTATTATTGGAATCAAAAACAGCCATTTCAAATACGGATGAATCTGTTCATCCATAATTGTGAACATTCCTTTATTACCGGAAACAACTCCTATACGCGAGGCGGAATCCTGTGCAATGACTAAAATCGGAAGTGAATAAACAGCCACCCAGAGTAGACTATAACCAAAATAGGAACCGGAAAGTACTAAGGAAGTTGTTGAGCCAGCTCCCATTACACCGGCAGTCATTACGGCAGCAGGGCCAATAACTAATTTGAATGGTTTTGCTAATTTTTTAAGTAAAGATGTTTTTTCCATTAACCTACTCTTTACAGGTTAAATCAATAAGTTATTTATTAGAAAAGTATTAATATCAAAGCCAGAGATTATTTTTTAGATACGGCTGATTCAAAATTTTTAATAATCCGGTAAACAAAAATCCGTCGGTAATTAAACTATAATAAACTAAAATTTGCTGTAATTTTTTCTAATGTGCCTCACAAATAAATCATGGATAACAAATTTTGTAAACGCTTTTGTCTATTTCTGTGTTATCATTGCAAATGCAGCACCATATTTATTGTGATAAATATTTTCAACAGCCTTGATTGTTTTTGCAAACATTATTTTAGTTGCGTTATATTTTTTAGGAAATTTATTATTGAAATCCTTCTGTACTTTTTTCAAATAACTTATATACAAATCAGCAAGATAGCGTGAATAAGGTATACCGGTTATCCGGTTAAAGTGATATACAACAGCATTAAAAGCCGGGTTTCCTATTTTACCGGAAAATAATTTCACCATCTCTAAAAGCACCTGTTGTTGAGTTTTGTTATTGGTTTGATGAATAATTGCCTGACCTATAGATTTTTCCGGGTTGTAATCCTGCGGATCATAAGTGTAATCCGCAATTGTAAACAAAGGTATCCTATTGATTTCATTTTCGGAAAAAAGAGGATTAGACATATACCCGTCAATTACTTTATATAAGTCTTTTGCTCTTCCGGAAACAGGCTCTAGATGAATTGTAACACTTTGATTATTTACCGGGAAATTATCCCATAGTATTACTTTATGTTTAACGATACTTTTAAAAGTTTCGGCATCATTAACAGTAATTTGAGCAGATCTAACCCCCGGTCCCGTCCAGAAAACATATACACTTGAATCAAGGTATCTAGCTAATTGCTCCAGATAAGGTTTTTGTTTAGCTGAAGTCCCGTCTCCGTAATAATAAGTCGGACAAAAAATCATTTGTGCACCGGGATCTTTCTTTCGCAGGCGTGCTAATAATTTGTTTACAAATTCCGATTGTAGTTTACCGCTAATCTTTACGCCTGAAACATCATCAAGCGAAACACAAAACCATCTTACACCGTTATTTTGTGCCCAACTATATTTTTGCCATATATTATCAAAATCTTTATTGCTTTTAAGCTTCAACGGTCTTGGAGAGGCAAGCTGCGGGTTAAGTGAAAAACAGAATGTAATTCCGTATTTGCGGCATTTCTCAAACACTTTTTCATAAGCTTTCTTTTTCGCCGGAGGTATCGGCAGCCACCATTCGTTGTCCCATTTAATGTTTGTATTTGCAATCAGCGGTTGGCTGAACATGGATAAATAGCAGTTCATCAGAAAGTTCATTTTGTATTTTGCAAGAATTGGAATTTCTTCAAGGTATTGTTTTGGAGTCCAAGACCATCCTTTAATGCCTCTAATGCTGAAGCCGGAAGGTTTTTTGTCTTCTTCAATAAACGAGTCTTTCTTTTGGGGTAATAACTCAGGAATATTGTCGATAGAATTTATTCTGTTTTGAGGAAGAATATTTTGAGTACTTATTAACAGAATGGCAAAAAACAAAACAAATAAGTGTTTTTTCATTTTTATTTTAATTCCTGTTTAAAATTTAAAAGTTTCTAATCAATACTGTTACTGGTATTTATTTCCAATTTTAAAATTGATTACAAATACTATTTTTTCTCACTATAGCTAGTCCAGATAGGAAAGAATTAAAACCTCCCTTCCTTTTTGGAAGGGTTGAGGGTTGG
>JBJKSH010000076.1:0-10872 GCA_046704255.1 Ignavibacteriaceae bacterium
AGTTAAGTAATATTAAAGTAAGTGCGAAACCGGATTATTGATTACAAGGTTTTTGATTTTAAATATATTCAGGAAATAATAGTTTGCAAAAAGAAGACATATTTTTATTACTAAGTTACCTTAAGCAAAACCAGTGCCTGGAGTAAAGGAATACCGGAATAATGGAATAAATTTCAAAATTCCAATACTCCAATATTCTTACATTTGCGTTACATGAATTTCTAATATCGGAGTTGATATTATACTATATTCAATTAAGTACCGGATAATACAATTCTCCATGATCTTAGCTGCGCTTAAATCAGTCAAACTTTGGTAAAGAGAAATTTTATAAACACGTTAAAAGTTTAAAGAAAAGTTTACACTTGGCGTATAAATTATTTTATCAGCCAACCTTTGCGGGTAAACCCTTAAATTCATTGCAATGCTTCTGTTGTATCTATCTACAGACCAAACAGCATCCAGCGTGCTTAGAAAATGATTAACATAAATGAAAACTACAGCCGTTGAACCTGTTTGGTAATATTCGTTGGCCAAACCACGCTGATGTGAGTACCATGAAAACTGCGGAGTTAAAATATGATAATCCGATTCACTAAGGTTGCTGGTATCCCAGCCGTGACTGTACTGCGGGTATTTCCCAATAAGTTCGTAATACTGCTGCTCACCTTTTTGAGGCAGTTGATGTGTGTATCCTTCGGCATTCGGGTCATTGCCGATAGCGCGTTCCATTTCATTTAAAGTTGACCAATTTACAGGACTGTTAACATCCGGGAAAGCACTTTGAAATTTTTGAATATCCGCCTCAGTCATGCCCGGTGCAAGAGTTGAAATATGTTGTGCAGTCCAGTATGCATAGCGGCTGGCACTCCAATGCTTGTTTGCATAATCCTGAAAGAAATTTGTTTGAGTATCTCCTTTATGATTATAAATTAAAGCAGTAGTAATTGCGGCAGCTTCCACAACAAAAAATATTGCGGCTTTTAAATAACTGCCGGCATAAAATTCTCCGCTGCCGGGTAATACCAAAGACATTGCCCCGGCAAGCCACCGCGATTTTTTTTGCGAAGGCTGAAGGTTTAACTGCGGATTTTTAGCTGTTACTAATATTTTGGAAGCTGTATGAGAATCTACAATAAGATTACCGGTTAAAGAATTTTTCCAATTAACTTCCTGCTGACCTTTTGTTAATGTTGATAAACATACTACGAATAAAATCGTAACTATGGTCTTTAAATGTTTTTTGACCATGCTAAATTTCCTTTGTTTAATTATATATCAAACCCGAATAACAATCCGCCGTAGAATCTCCATTCCTTACCGTAGGTAACAGTTTCACCGCGTATTTCTTCTGAAAAGCGGTTAAATCCGTAAGCTGCATTAAAGAATAAATCCGTAGGAAATTCATAATAAGAATCCATATGTATTCTTATTTCAACACCGGCACCCTTTTTGAATTGTGCATTATTAAAACTGCCGTTCCATGCATCGCCTAAATCACCATACACAGACATAAAAATTTTATCCAGGTATATCATACCAATCTGCGTGTCTATGTGTTTAATAAGTGGAAACCGATAAGTAAGATTAAACCAGCCAACCCTGTTGCCTCCCACAGCATAAAACGGATATGCTTTCATGCCTACTATACCGCCCAGATAATAATCAAAAAAATCCGGAACTGTTGGCCCGAAAATATTTCCGAATCTTAATTTTGCAGTTAACGTATTCCTATCCCACAGCGGGAAATGAGTTTCGGTAAAAAGTTCAAGCCTGCTGAAATTATAATTATTGTATACCGGCTGAAGCAAACCGTTTTCCACTTGATAATTGCCGTCCGGGTTAAATTTATTAAGTTCATAATTATAAGTAAGCGCTAACTGTGTACCTATCGGATTTATATCTTCATCAACCGTTGGTTCAATATAATTTAGAGTATATTGTAATTGAAAGTTATTTCCAATAAGATAATTATCGCTTGTGGACGGATATAAATAAGGAGGATCAGTATTGGGAACTAAGAAGCTGCTTATGTCTGCAGTGTAACGGCTGAAAATATATCTAAACTCAAGGTTTTGTCCTCTGGCAAAAATTCTCTGTCTTGCAGCAAAATCAAATTCGAGCAAATTGTAACTAACATTTGTAGGGACAGAATACAGATAGGAAACATTAGAACCAACCGTATCCGCGCCAAACCCAACGGAAGTATTTGCCTTTCTGCTTATATTATAAATTTCTGCGGAAAGCTCCGGCCTTATTCCAAGATCGAAAAGGAAAGGAATTTTGTTCCTGTAATTAAATATAAGGAACAGGTCGTATTCAAGCCTGGAGTTAACATCGCCGCCTGCAAATAAATCATATTTGTCCAGCATATCGCTGGAAGATAAGTAAACGCCCGGTTTAAGCTTTTCAAAAAAGTTATTAGTTGTATTGTAATTGTCGTATCTAAGGAAAGGATAAAACGTCATCTTGGTAAACGCACCTGTATAAGGTTCAATTTTATAATCCGGGGTTTTATAATCGTTGTAATGAATAAGTTTGGCAAGATCAAAATTCTTCAGATCGCCTTTCGGTTTATCATACCCAAGCGGCGGATCATGCTGCCAGATATAGCTTTTACCGGGGATTACTTTTTCTTCCTGCTGCGGGGTAATTTTAAATATTTTAAAACCTGTATCGGTATAACCGGAATAAAGTATATCTCCCTGTCTATTTATAGTAGGCATAAAAGCGCCGCCGATAACATTTGTAAGCTGCTCCTTTTTACCTGTCTTAAAATTATAAGAATATAAATTGAAAATGCCTGTGGAATCAGAACAATAAATTATATTGCCGTTTTTATCGAACACAGCGTTACGCGTATCGTTTTTATTTTTAAATATAAACTGCAGGTTGCTTCCGTTGGTATCAATACGTGCAATATCCCGGCCGTTTGCATACGCATAATCAAAGATAATATAGCTGTCGTCGTTGGAAAATTTAGGCTGATAAACCTGTTCTCCGTTTGCAAATTTTGTAAGCTGCTTAAAGTGCTTGCCGTTAATATCTACGGTTGCAAGGTTTGTTGTGCCGTCGCGTTCAAATAAGAATACTATTTTTTTCCCGTCGTGAGAAACATCCGGCTGGTTTGCTCGCATATCGTAAGTTAATCTTTTTTCCTTCTTGGTTTTAAAATTATAAACATACAAATCATGAATATTATACCAGTAAGGGTTTTCGTCGGACAATTTTGCATAAATAATTTCATCTTTATTGGGAACCCACCCTACGGTAGAACTTACACCGGCGGCAATTTCTTTTTCTTTTTTAGATTTAAGATTATAAACATACAAATTTGAAAGTGCTAAATAATCGGCTTTCTTATTTGAGATGTAGGCAAACTTTGTTCCGTCCGGGGAATATGAAGGCAGGAAATTGCCGAAGCCGACGCCCGTAACAGTATCGCCTTCTACCAGGTTAGCCAGAACCGCAGCACTTCTTTTTTTATAGCTTTGTGTTAAATAATCCTTCCACTCATTATAAACCTGTGTACCGCTTTGCCCCAGCGCATCTTTAAATGCCTGATCCATAGTAAAGACATCCCACTTGCCCAGATCATGACTAATTTTTTCCAGCTTGTCTTCGCCGTATTTTTCGGAAATATATCTAACCAAAGCAAAGCCCGCATTATAAACCGATTCGTTGCCAAGACTGGTTTTGTCAAACACTCCCATTTGGCCCCAGGTTAACATTCGATTACTTAGTGCATAACATCTTAAAATCATATCACGGTGCGTATCCCAGGTATCATAGCGGAATTCTTTACGCTGGTATTGCGCAGTACCTTCCGCAAACCATGAAGGAATGTTAACCGTAGCTAACGGATAAGAAGCAATTACGTTTGGATAGCCGTACAGAATATCCGGTCTTCTTTCGGATTCATAATTTAAAACCTGCAGAAAAATAGCCGGCACAGTTCTGGTAAGTTTCATTGCAGATTGTATCTGTACCATGTGAGTTGTTTCGTGTGTAATAACATTCCTAAGCCAGTTGTGCGCACCCCTAAGATCAAAGTTTAATGCGCTTGTCCAGATTTCAATTTTGTTATCGAAGAAATACGTAGCACCGTTGGAATAATCATCCATATCTTTAATTATATAATGAATAGTACCGGGATGATATCCATAAAGAGAAGAAAGCGGGCCAATAACTTCATCGGCGATTTTAGCAACTACCCGTGCGGTTCTTTCAGTGCCCTGCATAAAATGAACTTCGCAATACTTGCCTTTTATTGTGTACCATTTTAGTTCCGGATGAAACTCCGTAAACTGCGAAAATGCACTAGTTTGTAAAATAAATACTACTGCAATTAGTCCAAGAAATTTTACCATGATTAAAAAGCGTCACTCCATTCATATTAAAAAACGCAAAATAAACCAGCGAAACTTTGCGATAAAAAATAACGACTACTTACTTAAGCCAGCTTAACTTTTAGAAATCCTAATAGAGATAAAAACTTTTCTTATTTACTAAAGCGCCGTCTGCAAAACGGTTAATTTTGATTGGCACTTGATATTTTTTTCTATCTACCCTTACACCCGAAAACCCCTTCCCTTTGGGAAGGGGCATGAGGATGGGCTTTTATTTAATAACTGCAATTTTAATAATATTGGTTTCGGATTTCCCACCTGAACTTACGGCTTGAATTCTTGCAAAGTAAACACCGCTTTGAATATTGCTTACATTCCAGGGAGTTTCTTTCTGCATTCCGCCTTGAGCATTATCCTTAAGCTCTGCTACAAAATCACCTGCCAAATCAAATATTTTTATATCTATCTTGGAATCTTCCGCAACATAGTAATGAATATTAGTTACATTACCGTATACCGGGTTAGGATAATTGTAAGCCATGTTTGCGGGGAAAAAAGTACCTACGGTATTTATGCCGGAAGCAGCCGGAATAAAAGATGTATTTAAATTGTTCCCGTTTTCTTCCGCCCAATATACATTACCTGCGCTGTTTCCTATTTCCCATGCAGAAAGATTTTTATTCATATCAATTGCAGCCATGGAAATATTGCTGTTATATTCAAAAAGTGCCGGAGAAGAAATAAAACGAGCACCGGCAGAAATAGGAAAACCGCTTATTACCCCGCCGGAATTTCCGTCGATAGCAAATATTCTTCCGTCGGTTGTTTCGGCAATAATATCGGAGCCGGAATTACCGGCAAAATTGGCAGTTACCGGAGCCCCGGCAAAACCTATTCTTAAAGGATCCACAAACGGGAAATTTACAGCTTCCGCACCTTGAAGATTAACTGCATCCACATTGTTACCATTTGAAAAAATTATATAGTTGCTGCCGTCCTGTTTTAAGTCGGCCAAAGCAAAAGATGAAATAGTATCAGAAGAATTAATATTAAATTGATGAATTGCTTTTCCTCCGCTAATAACAATAAATTTGTTCCCACTCAGCAATATCACTTCATATATTTTGCCCGAATTATCCATACTCATGGCAAAATCCAAAACTTCTCCGGTGCCGGAATATGTACCGGTTTCGTCGCCGGCAATAAATTCACTATTACCTGCTTTACTACCAATATAAGAAACCGTATTTTGATTGGCACAGACTTTATTTATTACCAGGCCTGAGTTATTCGTATTTATTTCCCCGTCTACCTTAGGCATCATATTTTGATCAAATGTATATTGTAAAATAGTTCCGTTTATTGTTCCGACTAAAATTTTGGACGGCTTGTTATCAGTATTATATTGAATAACCGGGGCCGTAGACGGAGTACTTGATGCATGAAATGTTTTAACTTTTTGCGTTGAAGTATTTAAAACATTTAAAGAAGTATCCGATACACCATAAACATACTGGTCTCCGTTATAAGACATCGAAGCAGTTTTGTAGTTTGAAAATCCCGGCAAACTTAATTTAACATTACCTTTTTCATCAGTTAAAATTAAAGAAGAATTTGAAATTATTCCGAATCCGAAAATACTGCCGTTCTGCAGCAATGTAAGATTAACCTTATTAGAAGTAACCGGCGTTATTGCGGAAAAAATTGGCTTAACAATAGAATCTCCGTATGTAAGATTAAAACTTATCTCATTTCCGATATTACTGAAATTGAAAATTGTAATTAAACTGTTTGCACCGGTATTGGCATTGCTGCTGGGGCGTGTATCGCTTGCAAACTTATTCTTATAAAGATATGCAGGATTGTTTTTATACCAGTAATCCTCATACGTACCTTCGCCAACCACCTGATCGCCTAAAACGTCTGTAAACATTTGACCAATTTCCGGAACACCGCTGGCTTCCATTAAATTTACACCTCGGTGATTTAAGTTGGCATTTATCTTATTATCAGAAAGCGAAGCATTAATAACATTGTTATCAATATGCCAGATTAGAATGCCGCCTTTATAATCTGCGGTATCATCAATAACTCCCGGCAAAGCCCAATCAAATTCATCCACATCCGTAATAACACCTTTTAAGGAATCCGTATCTACATTATTAAAACCGGTTTGATCCTGTTTAAAAGTTTCATTTAGAGTATCGCCTTTAAGAACATAAGTAATTTTACAGCCGTTATTATAAGCATCCCTTTCCCTGTTTTCAATTAAAAAATATTCCGAAGAATTAATTGGTACTTTTAAAATTGTCGTATCGGCGGCATTAGCAGCCAGGCTTGCAAAAAGATTTATACTATAATTCTTATAGTTATGTACATTTAATGTAACGGGAGTTGCCCATCCGAGATAAATTTTTTCCCATGCCGAAGGTTCGGGAGGGAACACGCCGTTATAAGCAAAGATTGACTGCGGATCCATCAACCCGAAACGTCCTATTGCGCTTAAGCCGGTTTGCGTATCAAAAAGATCAGGCAGACCTAAATAGCTTGCAATATTTGCAACCAGCAATCCGTTTATCGTTATTTGATATAACACCGTACCGCCGTAAGTAGACTGTTCACGGCTTTCCGTTTCCGGCATAATTAAACTGTTGGTAATATCAAAAGAATTATTTTGAACAGGAAATCCTTTAAAGCCGGAGCCGAAAATCTTTTGAAGTGCAAGCGGGCTTAAATAAACGGAAGGTAAATCTCTTGAGTCATTTATTGAACCTGGTAAAGACACGTCCCTGCCAACGCCTGCATGGAAAATTGTAAATAAATTATATTTGCCGAAATTAAAACCCGGATTTGCCGAATCTGCTTTTGACCAAACCTCTTTGGAAAAATCTGCCAGTGGTGTAAAATCATCGGAATTTATTTGAGGCGAATAATTCCTCATCCTTTGAGATACGGTTATAACTTGCGGTAGTACATAAAATTCAACAAATAATTTTCCGGCAGAAACTTTTTGGAAATAATTTTTTGCAAATTCAAGATGTTCTTCAAAATATGCCCTATCATGCGGCAAAGGATCTAAAATGGAATCACCGTAATCTTGCGTATATATCGAACCGAACTTTCCGTTTCCGTCCGTAGCGGCATCTTGGTCTTTCTGAAACTCAACCATTACGGCAAGTATTCTTAAAGTATCCTGCCTGTTACCGGTGGTTATAGTTTTAGGAGAAGGAAAAGGGTTTAGCCTGCCGGTAAATGTTTGGGCAGATAAACTGCCCAAACAAATCGACACAAAAAGAATTACAAGATAATTTTTAATCATATAAGCTTATCCCCTGGGTATGCCTCTCATAGCACCCGGAATGCCGCCCCAGCCAATTGAAACAGTAAACCGTAACGTATCGTTAAGAGGGCTTTGGTCTCCGCCGGGGAATACCGAAGTGGTTAAATAACTAAAATCGAACGAGTAAATATCATATCTTATACCCGCACCGAAAGTTAAGAATTTCCGATTTCCAAAAGAAGGATCTTCGTAAAAATAGCCGGCTCTTAAAGCAAATAAAAAGTTGCCCGGCTCACCATACCAGTATTCAAATCCCATAGATGTCTGTATTGAACGCATTTCCTCACTAAAAGGCATATTTCCCCAAGAAGTAAAAATGGCCTTATAAAATGGCTGCGCAGTTAAGGATGCCGTATCTTTATCCACTAAAAGTTTGCTGAAATCAACTTCATATAAAAGCGAATTAAATTTATCATGGAATAACTGGTAAGCAACTCCTAATCTAAAATTAGTAGGAAGCGGATCTGCTTGTGCCCTGTCTATATAATAAATTTTGGGACCCAGGTTAGTTAAGTTTGCACCAATGCTTATATTTGGACCAATATTTGTATTTGTAAAAGGCAGAACCAGTGTACTAGGCCTCCACATACCGCCGACATCAAAGCTTACCGTAGTAGCAGTTCCATGCCCTTGTTCCTGTGCAGTAGGCTGATCCGAAAGCTGACTGTGAATTATTCTAAAGTTAAAACCTAATCCCCAGTCGCTGGATAGCTGCGTAGCATAACCAACGGTAAGAGCAGCATCAAACGAACTGAATGTGCCAATAGGAGTCGGCGAGTCGGGGCCGGTTCTTACAAATTTGCCGTAATTCATATATGTAATACTGGATGTAATACTTCCTGCAATATCCGGTACATACTGCCTGTAAGTTAAATAGTCGTAAAACAGATCCAGGTGAAATTGCGGCAGCCAGTTACTGTGAGTAATACTTACTTCGGAACCTCTTAGGAAACCGATTCCGGCAGGGTTCCAAAATATTCCGGCGGAATTATCTGCCAACGCAGTACCGGATTCACCCATGGCACCGCCTCTGGAGTCTGGTGCAAGTAATAAGAATGGAACAGCGGCTTCTCCTTGTGCAAACACTACTTTTTGCACCATGCTAAACACTATGCCGATTAGCAAAAGCCTGATTACTATCTTCATTTTTTTATTCCTCCGATGATTTTATTTTCATTTTGAATATGATAAATATGTATTTTCAATTAAATAATAAATATAAAAATATTACCCGTAAAAATAACGAACCATTTATAGTTTAAGTTCAAGAAGTTACAAGGGATTAAATATGCTAACAACTCTCACATTGTTATAATATTTGTACTTGAACTTATCTGATGACTGCCATTTTACCTAAAACACTTTTTGTATATTTGCCGTCTGCGGTACTTACTATCAGCTTATAAAGATATGTACCGTTGGCTATTATATCTCCGTCCTGATCTCTGCCGTTCCAATTTATTTTAACAAACTTTTCGGAAATTCCGTTTTTCTCAATTTCTCTAATTAACCTGCCTGCTATTGTGTATACTCTTATTTTCACATTCAAAGGTTCATTTAAGTTTTGTTGAAAAGTAAAAGTCGTACTGGAAGTAAACGGATCGGGGTAATTATATACATTTCGTACAACCAAATTATCACCGGAAACAACCGTAAAGTTAACAGTCTTGCTGGAATAATTGTTATAAACATCCCATGCCGAAATTTTCAAAGTATAACTGCCTGCAGCCAGGTTATTAAATTTATAATTTATCTCGCCGGATTTGCCGCCCGAATTTAGATCACCCGTAAAATAATTTGTAAAATCAATCGGATTATTTATTTCACCGTTTAATATCCCTTCCAGTTTATGCCCGATACCTGTTCCGGTTGTATTTAAACCGTTGGGATCGTATAACTTAACTATTAATGTTGAATTCGGATTAATCAACGAAGTATTTTGAGAAGTTGTATCATCAAAAAATACGGATATGGCCGGCCCTATTGAGTTAGGCTTAATTGTAGTATCCGTGCCGCCTACCAAAACATTGGTAGTATAACCTAAACCGTCTGTATTGTTATTATAAAAATATATTTGAACTTTTCCGTTTTTATTTTCGTATGAAATATCTTTGGGAACAACAAACGAACCGTCGAACAAGCCGTTGGTTACGGAAATACTCCCTCTAAAAATAATTCCGCCTTCCAGGGTTATCGATTCATTACTAAGAGCAGGAACAATAACACTCCTTTGGGAATCGAATACGGTTAAAATTCCGGTGCCGTTAAAATTATTCCATAATTTATTTTCGGCAGTTTTAATTTCACCTTTAATACTTACATGGCTCAAGGCTTTAATTTGAATCGGTTTGGATAAATCCATACCATTTATGGAATCTATAACCGCAGTATACCGCGGTATATCCAGGCTTAGCGTTGGGTCTCCCATAATCTCATATTTCTGGGAATTAACATCATAAAAAGACTGCTTTGTAAGATAAGCTGCCTCACCAATCGTAATAGGGTAATCCAAAGAATCCCGGGGATTATTAAGCAATTCATTAAAAAGCATATAAGCAAGCTGGTGGTTGCTGTCCGAATATACCAGGCGTGCCGAAGTAAACATAGCAATTGCACCGGCATTTTTTAACAGTACAAGTTCTTCCGCCGAACTTTGAACATTAGGTACATCCCAATAGCCGAAATCGCACGTGGCTGCAACCATAAAGAAATAATCGCTGTTATGAAGCTGCGGAATTGTAGTGCTTTGTACAAAAACCTGTTCATGCGCTAAAACCTGCGGATTACCGTGGCCTATATAATTTAGAATTAAAGTGCCGTTGTTAATAGCGCTGATTATATCTTTATTTACCTGAGGCATTCGCCTGCCGTTGCTTGTAATTACAACCGGGTACATACCAAGATAAATTTTATGCTGATCGAAAGAAGACGGAATAATATTATTGGCAATATGTTCCGATGCGGGCGTATGTATATTTCCCTCGTTTCCGGCAGAAGTCCATTCATCGTCGGCAATTAGTGTAATTAAATTTCTCCACAATCCTTTCGATTGGTCGGTTTGATAATTAATAATTTTATCAACGGCATCGTTCGCCTGTGCATCTGTTGTTACCGGTATCCTTCCGTATGCCATATCTATTATCGGATCACTTCCGCTGACTTCTACAAAATAATCATCGGTTG
>JBJKSH010000077.1:0-3059 GCA_046704255.1 Ignavibacteriaceae bacterium
AACAATTGATAAAAATTTTTTTCCCACTTATTCTTAGTAAACTCTTTGTGCCTTCGTGCCTTTGTGGCTATTTCTTGCCACTAAGACACCAAGACACTAAGCGGAATAATATTTACAATTATTCAATTTTAGTTTTAATATTCCAGCCGGAAACTTTTATAAACGGTTTTTCCCCGCCGAGATCATCTGTATAAAAATAACCTTTGATTATTTTTTTGCCATGAGGTAAAATTGAAAAATAATTGTCACTTAAAAATACCGGGAGAACGGCGTTATCTTTGTTCCCTGACGTAACAACAAGTTCTATGGAAAATGCTAAATTGTCAGTAGGGTTGTTTAATTCTACAGTAACAAATTCCTTTTTACCTTCTTTTTTAAAATGACGCTGAACTTGCAAATCAATTTCCGGCAGATTGTTTAGTTCAGTTAGATTTGCATATTGCTTTTCCGGGGTTACAAACCATGTTGACTTTGCCGTATCCAACACATCGGGAGTCTTGGAAAGACTGTAAAAATTACTGCTTACTTTCTTATTTCCTTTATATAAACTTAAATCCAGAAAATAAGTCTCGCTTAAGTTGTCTATTGCCGGTAAACTAATTATTTGTTTGGACTCATTCGGAAGAAGATCTACTTTTAATTCTTTGGAATATTTTTTATCCATGTTAAAATTTAGAATTAAAACTTTTGCAGTTAAATTATTAAAAGTTTTTAAAGTATTATTAACTACATAAATTGAATTCTTGCCGTAATAATATTGAATATGAACCGGCTCGCCTGCTTTTCTGGCACCGTAAAACGCACCGTTAGGCATCAGGTTATAATCATATAACTGCCACCACAATTTGGGCCATGCAGAATTATACATCCACTGTATTACACCTGTTGAAACAAACTTGTTAGCATCAAAAGCTTCGTACATTGCTCTCATTCCGTTGTAGTTCATAAGCTGCGCTTTTCTTTCATAATCAGTAAGATTAACCGGAGAGCCGAGCCGTTCATCCATTGCGTTATTGTATCTTTTTAAATTTCTAAAGTTTCCCCGGCTGCAATGAAAATACCATTCACTGTTTATAGGCCAAAGAGAATCTGCGGGGATCATTTTTCTTAAACTTTCAACAGGCGGCACTTGCGGGCCCGGCCCGGTTTCGGTATTAAATCCGAATGCGCCTCCGTCTTTAGTATCAATAAACCAGTAATCGGGAGGTACATAATCATACGGCCCTCTCATCTTTACGGCAGTTTTTCCCGTTAATGTACTAGTATGCTCGTGAGCAGATGCTAAATACGGCCGGGTCGGATCATCTTCTTTTAAGATCTCTAAATATTTTTTTTCAAGAGCAGGCCTTGGAATCTTATCGCTGCCGTAAAGCCACAGAAAAACAGACGGATGGTTTCTAAGCCACTTAATTTGATCCGCAAACGATTCCGAAACAGTTTTCATATCTTCCGGAGATTTAATGCCGCCGTATTCGTCTGCAGGTTTTCCAAAGACGCCTTCCCACTCCCACTGAGCGCTCCATCCAACCATAATTAAAATACCTTTTTTATCGCAGAGGGTGTAGATGTCCTGGTTTTCTCCCCAGAATCCTTCCATTCTTATTGTATTCAAATTCATGTGAACTGCATAATCAATCTGAGCGACCAGGTTTTTATATGAATTATTTAACAGTATATGGTCTGTCCAGCCGCCGCCGCGAATTAAAATTTTTTTACCATTAAGTCTGTAGCCTTTAAAACCCTGTTTTGTTAAAAATTCTGAAACCTGCCTGATACCGAATTCAACATGCTTTTCATCCGAAATAAAATTCTTTATTTTAAATTTAAGATTTAAGGAATATAACTCAGGTTTGCCGAAGTCGTGAGTCCACCAAAGCCGGGGGTTATTTCTTATTAATTCGGGAAATTCATTCGGGCTAAATGTTACTAATTTAGTTTCATTTGGAGCTAGCGCAACGGTTTTGGAAAACTTAATACTTCCTATTTCACCGGTTAATATTCCCGATACATCTTTACTGCTGTTATTTTGAACCCCGGTTGAAATTGTAAGCCATGCTTTTTTTAAAGTAGCGGTATCCACCCTGGTTTTAACAAAAGGGAAATTTAATGATGCATCGCCGGTCATCTTTAAAGTTACACTGCGCCATAAACCCATGTTATGGTCCGGAGGTTTCGGGTTCCAATCGACAAATCCCATAGTTGGTTCACCTTTTCCCGGTGCGGTAACTTCAACGGCAAGTACATTTTTTTTGCCGGGTTTTACAAGGCTGCTAACATCTATTTCAAACCGTCTAAAACCGCCTTCAGTCGTATCCTTTGCAGCAATTTGCTTTCCGTTGAACCAAATATCTGCGCGGTAATTAATACCTCCGAATTCCAGTTTAAAAGTATTAAATCCTTTTTTACCTGGGATTACAAATTCTGTTCTGTACCACCACGGAGCGTCAAATTGTGCTGTTGGAATTTTATCCAGGTTTTTACCGAAAAATATATTTGTATAGACTTTGTCTTTGACCAATGTTCCCAGCACGGTTGCCGGGACTTCTGCCGGATACCAATTATTTGCTTTATATCCGACGGTAGAAATTTCACTGCCGCCTTCTGTTATTTTTGCGGAAGACTGAATCTGCCAATTCTTTTCCAATTTTATTTTATATGAATTATTTTTCATACAAAAGGATGAAGAAACGAGTAAAACCGAGAATAAAAATACAACAGTATATTTTGAAATCATGTTCTAACCCTAAAACTAGTTTTTAGAAATATTCCTCTAAGGAATATACAAACGATTTCCGTAAAAGTATAAATAAAATTTATAACAATAATTCCTTTGACTTTTTAACTTTTTTTAATATTTTTGTTATGAGCATATGCTCATAATAAATTTATTATGCCTAGACCGAAAAAACATAGAAGAATAAACTGCGACCCAATGTCGTTTTACTTTAAGCCTGCAGGAATACCGCTCGGACATCTTGAAGAGATAATTCTTGAGGATGATGAATTAGAGGCGTTAAGATTGGGTGATCTTTTAAACCTTTCCCAGGAAGAAGCTGCCG
>JBJKSH010000078.1:0-6354 GCA_046704255.1 Ignavibacteriaceae bacterium
CCGGCAGAATTTTTATGATAAAGATATTCTTAACAACTCATTAAAAACAGCAGATGTTTTAAAACTTAACAGCGAAGAATTAGAGATTCTAAATAAATTATTATTGAAAACAAATAAAGATGAATTGAAGCAGATAGAAAAACTTTCTGATAATTATAATATTGAATTAATTTGTCTTACCAAGGGAGAGGACGGTTCGGTTATTTTTAAGAACGGAGATATAAGCAGCTATAAGTATAATGTTAAGAATGTAGTAGATACCGTTGGTGCGGGAGATGCATTTGCAGCGGTGTTGTGTATTGGATACCTGGAAAACTGGGATATTGAAAAAATAAATAAAACCGCTTCCGAGTTTGCTGCAGGAATTGTGCAGGTTGAAGGCGCACTACCTAAGGATGAAGATATTTATATCCAATTTAAGAAAATAAGAAATGAATGAAGATAAAAATTTAGGCGGGAAATTATATATTCAGTTGTATAGCATTCACGGATTAATTAGAGGACATGACCTTGAACTTGGAAGAGATGCGGATACCGGCGGACAAACAAAATATGTTTTGGAACTGGCAAAAACATTAAGCGATGATCCGCGCGTAGATAAAGTTGAATTGATTACAAGGCAAATTAGAGATAAAAATGTTTCCGAAGATTACTCCCAACCTGTTGAAAATATAAACGATAAATTTAATATTATAAGAATAAGATGCGGCGGCGGAAAGTATATCAGGAAGGAACTGCTCTGGCCGCACCTGGAAGAGTTTGTAGATAAAAGCATTAAATACCTGAAGTCCCAAAAAAGACTTCCGGATATTATTCACAGCCATTATGCAGATGCAGGTTATGTGTGCAGTGAGCTTACAAAATTTTTCGGTATACCGTTTTTACATACAGGCCATTCGCTTGGCAGAGACAAGCTTAGGAAACTGCTTGCAGACGGCGTTCAAATGGAAGACGTAGAAAAAAGATATAAGATTTCTCACAGAATTAATATTGAGGAAGAAGCAATCTTTTTTGCTGATTTAATTATAACAAGCACCCGGCAGGAAATTCAAAGGCAGTACGGGGGCTATAAAAATACTAATGTTGAAAAGTTCAAAGTAATTCCTCCCGGCGTTGATCTGGAAAAATTTTATCCCTACACAAACAAAGAAAAATTTGAAGAAGAAGCAATTATGTTAAAAGGGATTATAACCGAAAAACTTCTCCGGTTTTTTGTTGATGTAAACAAACCTTTAATACTTACCCTTTGCCGCCCCGATAAAAGGAAAAACATTTCCGGTTTAATTACGGCTTACGGTGAAGATAAACAGCTTCAACAAAAAGCAAACCTTGCTATTTTCGCAGGCATAAGGGAAGATATCCAGACAATGCCGGATAACGAAAGAGAAGTACTTACGGAAATATTACTTCTGATGGATAAATATAATCTTTACGGAAAGATGGCTATTCCCAAAAGGCACGATACCCAGCATGAAGTTCCCGAGCTTTACCGAATCGCTGCGGAATCCGGCGGAGTGTTTGTGAATGCCGCATTAACAGAACCTTTCGGCCTAACGCTTATCGAAGCAGCCGGTGCAGGTGTTCCGGTTGTAGCAACCGATGACGGCGGACCGAGAGATATAATATCCAACTGCCGGAACGGTCTGCTGGTGGATGTTTCGGAACCAAATAACATCGCTTTAGCTTTAAATAAAATTATAGATAATAAAAATCTCTGGAAGGAATACTCGAAAAACGGGATTGAGAATGTAAAAAAATATTATACGTGGAAAGCTCATGTTGATACTTACTTAAATGAGATAAACAAGCTGGCGGGTAAAAATCACCTTAAGGAAAACACTTTTGCAAACGTCGGAAGAAAACTGCTTGACATAGAGAAATTAATTGTAACCGATATTGATAATACTCTTCTTGGCGAAGAAGAATCTTTAAAAGAATTTTCCTGTCTACTTAATAATATTCACAGGAAGTTCGGATTTGCGGTTGCTACGGGTCGAACAGTTCAGTCTGCATTCAATATTTTAAAAGAAAATAATGTTACAATGCCGGATGTAATTATTTCATCTGTGGGTTCTGAAATTTATTACAATTACAGAGGAGAATTAATTTATTCAAAAGGATGGGATGTACATGTTTCCCATCAATGGAAGAGAGGCGTGATTGTTAATCTTCTTTCTCAATTCAACTTTTTGCGTTACCAGGAAGAAGAAACCCAGCGTAAGTTTAAGGTAAGTTATTACATGCCGGATGAAAATGATAATTTGCAAAAAGTAAAAGACATTATGGTAAAGAATAAATTGAAGGTAAAAATAATATATAGCCACGGGCAATTCCTGGATATACTTCCTTACAGGGCTTCGAAAGGAAAAGCGATTCGATATTTATCTTACAGATGGAACATTCCGTATGAGAATATTTTAGTAGCCGGGGATTCCGGCAACGATGAAGAAATGCTGAAAGGCGAACTGCTCGGTGTTGTTGTTTCTAATTACAGCAAAGAGCTTGAAAAGCTTAAAGGCAGTAAACGGATTTATTTTGCCAAACGGAATTGTGCAGGTGGAATTTTAGACGGAATTAATTATTATAATTTTTTGAACGGCGGAAAGGAGAATTCACTTGATTAAGGATATTAGAGCTCTTATTGAAGAGAATAAAACTTATTTCTTCAGATTCCTCAACAGGGTTGCTTCACACGAAAATAAATTATTGGTAAAAGGAACGCTGCTTGAAATCTTAAATGATTTTAAAAAGGACGAAGAAAGCGGCAACCATAAAGCAGTTGAAGAAATTATTAGAAACATATCGGAATCCGTTGTAATGGGTTCATTAATTTATTTTGAAATTAGGGAGAGAATTGCATATTCGGCATTTTATTTATTTAATATTGAAGAACTGTACTATGAAAAAATAAATGTTCATGATTTCCTTAAGGCAAAAGAAAGATTTATTAACCAGGAATCAAATAACGATACTCTTACCCTTAACTTTAGTACATTTTATGATAAATTCCCCAGCATAAGAGAATATAAAAATATAGGCCGGGGAGTTGAATATTTAAACCGCTACCTTTCCAGCAATATGTTTACCCAGCCAGAAAGGCTGCGCAAAGCATTGTTTGAATTTTTATTTGTTCATAAATATAAATCGCAGCAGTTAATTGTTAACGGAAGGATTAACAGCCCCGAGCAGCTTAGCAGCAGTATAGACAGCGCACTTAGCTTCCTGCGTAAAAAACCGGAGGAAGAACCTTACAGAAAATTTATGCTGGAACTTCAGCAGCTTGGCTTTGAACCGGGGCTTGGCAATTCAGCAGGCAAAATTGTGGAAAGCCTGGAAATACTGGACGGCCTGCTGCAATCCCCCGACCACCAGGCACTTAAGGAATTTCTTTCCAGAATCCCCATGATATTCAACATTGCAATAATTTCCGTGCACGGCTACTTCGGTCAGGAAGGTGTTCTTGGAATGCCGGATACCGGCGGGCAGGTTGTTTATATTCTTGATCAGGTTAAGGCGCTGGAAAAAGAACTTATACAATCGTTAAAAGAATCCGGGCTGAATGCCAAACCAAAAATAATTATTCTTACCAGGCTTATTCCGAATGCTTCGGGAACACGTTCCAATCAGCGGCTTGAAAAAGTTCACGAAACCAAAGACTCATGGATTCTGCGAGTACCTTTCAGAACACATAATAAAAAGGTTACGGATAATTGGATTTCCCGGTTCGAGATTTGGCCTTACCTGGAGCATTTTGCCGAAGACGCTTATAAAGAACTTTTAGCTGAGTTCGGAGAAAGACCGGATTTTGTTATAGGTAATTATTCGGACGGTAATTTGGTTGCATATATTCTTTCCAAAAAATTCGGTGTTACACAATGCAATATTGCTCATGCTCTAGAAAAAAGTAAGTACCTTTATAGTGCACTGTATTGGAAAAACCTGGAACAGTATTATAATTTTTCAATTCAGTTTACTGCGGATTTAATTGCGATGAACGCTGCCAATTTTATAGTAACTTCTACTTACCAGGAAATTGTCGGTACTGAAGAAGGAATCGGACAATATGAATCGTATGATAATTTAGTTATGCCCGATCTCTACAGGGTTGAAGGCGGAATAAATTTATTTCATCCCAAGTTTAATATAGTTCCGCCCGGTGTTAATACAAGAATTTTCTTCCCTTATACCGAAACAGAAAACAGGATTAAAGAAATTGAGGATGAATTAACAAAACTCCTTTTTGAAAACATTGAAGATCCGGATGTATTCGGTAAACTGGAAAAGCCGGAACTTACTCCGATATTTTCGATCTCCCGTCTAGATAAAATAAAAAACATCACCGGTTTTGTAAACTGGTATGGGGAAAATCCCAGGCTGCAAAAAGTAGCAAACTTAATTATTGTTGCCGGAAAAGTTGATTCGGGCAAATCGAACGACGGCGAGGAGAAGGAACAGATTGACTGGCTTCATCATTTAATTGATCAATATAAACTTCACAATAAAATAAGATGGATAGGAAAGCTGTTCAGAAAAGATCAAACAGGTGAAGTTTATAGAATTATTGCAGATAGAAAAGGTATTTTTGTTCAACCGGCATTATTTGAAGGATTTGGTTTGACTGTACTGGAAGCAATGAGGTCCGGTTTGCCGGTGTTTGCCACTATGTACGGCGGTCCTTTGGAAATAATTCAGGATGAAATTTCCGGTTTCCATATTGACCCGATACACGGCAGTGAAGCTTCTTCAAAGATTCTTAACTTTATAAATAAATGCAGGAAGGACCCGGCCTATTGGAATAAAATTTCCTCTAAAGCAATTCAAAGAGTAGATAGTGCATACAACTGGGAGCTTTACGCAAAGAACCTTCTTTCGCTTTCCAAGATTTACGGGTTCTGGAAGTACACTACAAATATTGAAATGGAAGAAATGGACTCTTACCTGGAAGTGTTGTATCATCTTTTATATAAGCCCAGGGCACAGTCTATACTGGAGGCACATAATAATAGATAAAATGAGAAACGGACTGACGAAAAGACGAATAAATATTTTACATTTTATTCTTTTACGCTTTCCTCTTTAATTATTTTGGTTTGAGTTATTATCACTGTCTTTGCTTAAGAAGAGTGTTTGCGTAGGATATGCAAACTCAATCCCTCGTTTTTCAAATTCTTCAAAAATTTTCAGATTAATAGCTTGCTGAATATCCATATACTTGGTATAATCCGCACCGATAACATAATAAACAAATTCAAAATCCAAACTTGAATTGCCGTAATTATAAAAGTGTGCACGATCGAATGTTACATCCGTTTGGCTTTCTATTATCTCTTTAACTAAACCGGGAATTACTTTAAGCTGTTCGGAGGTGGTTTGGTAAATTACTCCTATATGGAATACAACTCTGCGTCTTTCCATCTTTTTATAATTATGGATTATTGAGTTGGTTAATTCCTTATTTGAAAATACAAGTTCTTCACCCCCAAGTGCTCTTATCCTGGTTGTCTTTATGCCGATGTATTCGATTGCACCTGCTTTATCGCCGACAACAATAAAGTCTCCGATTTCAAACGGCCTGTCAAAGAAAATTACAAAGTAGCTGAACAAGTCTGCCAATACGGCTTGAGCTGCAAGAGCAATTGCAATGCCGCCTATACCAAGCCCGGCAATTACCGCTGAGACTTTTATTCCTAAATTATCCAAAAGGAAAACCAAACCAAGTACCCATATTAAAAAGCTTAATAAAGCTGTCATCCCCTTAATTTCTTTCTGGCGGATTTCACTTGCTCCCTTTTTTCTTAAGAATAACCTAAAAGAATAATTTGATGCAGATACTATAATTCTTAATGAGAAAAACATTATCAGAATTATGGACAATTTATCAAAGATATTAAATACTTCGGAAGACAGAACCAGCGATGTTACCGCAATGTAAAATACACCGTAATAAAGAAGCGGTACAACGGATTTTTGAACAGATGTTAAAAGAAAATCATCTATTGTTGTTTTAGTTTTTTCGGTCCATTTTTTTATTTTTGCCAGGACAATTCTCTTAAAGATATTTATAATTACAATACCTATGAGAAAAACAACTAATGCAGTTAAATACTGCTGAACCGTATTCCCCAAAAAATTTATATTTAAAAAACTTTGCATCTTTTACTCTCAATCTGCTTTCGTTTTCATAAAAACGTCTTGTTCATATACTATGGCGAAATTCCAGGTTATCCACAATTTCGGAAAATTCAATATCCTGTTCAGCAAGCATTACAAAAAGATGATAAATTAAATCCGAAGTTTCGTTAATAATTTCTTTTTTATCCCGGTTCTTTGCCGCAATAACCGTTTCTATGGCTT
>JBJKSH010000079.1:0-4402 GCA_046704255.1 Ignavibacteriaceae bacterium
TTGCAAAGGTTCTTAAAGACGGACCTACCGAAACAGAATTGAAAAAAATGAAAACCCAGTATTTTGCCAAGTTCGTAAAAGGAATTGAAAGAATCGGCGGCTTTGGGGGAAAGTCCGACATTCTCGCGCAAAATATGGTTTACGGAGGTTCGCCCGATTACTACAAAACATATAATAAGTATATTGCCGAAACAACCGTAAAGGATGTTATAAATTCCGGCAATAAATGGTTGAGCGACGGAGTATATATACTTGAGATTCTTCCATTTCCTAGGTATTCAACAACATCTTCAAATGTAGATCGTACGAAGCTTCCCGGTACCGGAACACCTCCTGAAGCAAGGTTTCCTAAATTACAGAAAGCAGAAATTTCTAATGGAATGAAAATAATTCTTGCCGAAAGGAAATCCATTCCCCTAATAAATTTCATTATGATGATTGATGCGGGTTATGCTTCGGACCAATTTGCTTTGCCGGGTACTGCCGGAATGGCTATGAACATGCTTGATGAAGGAACAAAATCTATGAATGCTCTTCAACTAAGCGATAAACTTCAAATGCTTGGAGCAAGTTTATATACCGGCTCAAACCTTGATAATTCATTTATTAATCTTTCATCCTTAAAAGCAAATATGGAGCAGTCGCTGGGTCTTTTTTCAGATGTTATACTTAATCCTTCATTTCCGCAAATGGAATTAGATAGACTAATTAAAGAAGCAGTTGTAAGAATTCAAAGAGAAAAAGTACAGCCGTTCAGTATGGGCCTGCGTGTTCTTCCCGGATTAGTTTATGGTAAAGAACATCCCTACGGTGCACCCTTTACCGGTTCTGGTTATGAAGCTACAATTACAAAATTGACGCGGGATGATTTGATTAAATTTCACGATACCTGGTTTAAGCCAAACAATGCTACCCTGGTTATTGTCGGCGATGTAACTATGGATGAAATAAAACCTAAACTGGAAAAATTATTTGAAAGCTGGAAACCAGGTGACTTCCCTAAAAAAGAAATAAAAGAAGTTGCCTTTTCAAGTAAAAAAATTATTTACATAATGGACAGACCCGGTTCGCAAAGTTCAATTATTCTTGGAGCGGAGCCGGCACCATCTTACGGAGATAAGGATAATGTTGCAATTGAATTAATGAACGACATACTCGGGGGGATGTTTACCTCCAGAATAAATATGAATTTGCGTGAAGACAAACACTGGTCTTATGGTTCCAGGAGTTTTATTCCAAGTGCTCGAGGCCAGCGCCCATATATATATTACGGCGTAGTTCAAACAGATAAGACAAAAGAATCCATACAAGAAATGATGAAAGAGATAACACAATTCGTAGGAAGCAAACCGGCAACCGATGAAGAAGTAAACCAGGTTAAAGAACAAGATGCACTTTCGTTACCGGGAAGCTGGGAAACAAACGGAAGGGTTGCAAATTCCTTGATTGATATGGTTTCATATAATTTGCCGGATGATTATTTTGATACTTATGCAGCTAAAATAAACAACCTTAATACCGATGATATTGTAGCCGCAGCTAAAAAAACCGTGAAGCCAGATAACGTAATTTGGGTTGTTGTAGGCGATAAATCAAAAATCGAAACCGGAATAAATGAACTTGGTTATGAGGTAAAATACATTGACGGTGACGGAAATATTGTTGAATAAAACTTATTTAATTTTTTAAAGGGTTTAAGGGCGGCTAACATGCCGCCCTAATAAAAACAAAAATTTTTCACTAACCTTTTCAAATTAAAAGTTTAGTGAAAATCCTACTCCATCCGGTAAAACATAAAAAGATAAATTATTTCCTCCCGGTTTCTTTTTAGTATTTTGATTGCTTACAAAATCTCCTACAAAATGCCCGATTAGCCCGCCAGTAATTACATCCGAAAACCAGTGAGCATTATGATAAATTCTTGCACCGAATACTAATGAAGAAGCAGTGTAACACAAAATTTTTAGAAAAATATTGTTAGTGTTATCTGCCAGAACGGTTGAAACTGCAAAAGTTACAGTTGCATGCCCGGAAGGAAAAGAGGTATAAGCAGCATGCACATTAAACGGCCTGAACCTTGCTTTGCCTTCGTTGGCGTATGGCCTGCTTCTACCCACAACCGATTTAAGTACCGATGTAATAAGCCCTGCCCAACCGACAGCTTCTATTGTCTGCAGCCCGAGGTTTCTTACAATCGGATCATTTAATAACAAACCGTAGCCGTACAAGGCGCCAATACCGTACAAGGTATAATAATTTCCATAAACTTCATCAATAGAAAAAAGACTATTGTTAAAATCAGAATGATTTCTGCCGGCAAATTTTTTAATATTGTAATCTACTGAATATCCGGCTGCAATTAAGGCAGCAGAGCCTGCCAGGCCAATTTGAGTTGAAGGTTTAAATTGGAAAAAACTATCAGCAAGGTTTCCGCCTACGGTAAAAAAATTGCCTACATCTTTTCCAAGATTTTCTATAATCTGAGCTTGTGATATAGAATGAAATGAAAATGTGAATACAAAAAAAGATATGAAAAAATATTTCAAGTAATGTTATTTTAAATAAATGGCATTAAATTATTAATTAGGTAAACTGCAAGTAAGCTTAGCTTTAGAGTTCTAAATATTGCAGTTCTTTTTGTTTATAATTTATAATTTTTAATTATTAATTGATATAGCTTTCCGCACAAAGCCGTCTGTCTTTTTAAGTCTTTCCTTTGCTTCATCGGCATCAACGCCCGCTTTAATCATCACCAGTGCAGTTTTAACATGCCCGCTGGCCTTTGCTAAAAACTCTCCCGCCTCTTCGTATGAAACACCCGTAATCGTCATTACAATTCTTTTGGATCTTTCAACTAACTTTTTATTTGTCATCTGAAGGTCTATCATCATATTTTCATAAACCTTGCCCATGCGAACCATTGCAGTTGTTGTTAACATATTTAATACAAGCTTTTGGGCTGTTCCGCTTTTCATCCTTGTAGAACCCATAACTACTTCCGGGCCTACATAAGGACAAATAGCAACATCAACTTCTTTTATATTAAAATTTTTTCTTGGATTGCAAGTAATGTACAGAGTTTTAGCACCAAGTTCTTTTGCTTTTTTTACGGCGCCAACTACATACGGAGTTCGCCGGCTAGCTGCTATTCCGCAAACAACATCTTTATTATTTACTTTTGCGGTTAAAACATCTTTGGCTCCGTTTTCTTCATAATCTTCTACACCTTCCTGAGCGCGGAACATTGCTTCCTTGCCGCCTGCAATATATCCTTCAATTAATCCGTAAGGGGTACCAAAAGTAGGCGGACATTCGGAAGCATCAACAACGCCCAGGCGGCCGCTTGTACCCGCTCCAAAATATAACAATCTTCCTCCGTTCTTTAATGCCTTTACAATTATCTCAACAGCTTCTTCAATATACGGCAGTTCTTTTTCAACGGCAAAAGGAACTGTTTTGTCTTCATCGCTTATTATTTTTAGGATTTCCCCAGTAGAACTTACATCAATATCCATCGATTTAGGATTTCTTTGTTCTGTGGAAAGGTTACTTATTTCGCTAAAAAGTGCTTTTGTTTCGGAAGAAGAATTCATTTTTGAAGCTCCAGCAATATGAGTTTTTTCCCTTTTTGATTTCTAATATTTGAAGGTTTGTAAAATAGTTCAAAGATGGTAGATTTTTTTATATATGCTTTATATTTTAATTCTGTCTTTTGAAATTCATTTGTTAAATCGCCACCTTTAAAGGCAGCTAAAAATGATTTTTCTTTTACTAATGGCAATGCATAACGTAATAATATTATTAAAGGAACAGTTGCCCGGCTTACAATCAAATCAAATGTATCGGAATACTCTGTAATAAATTCGGGACTTTCAACTCGGCTGTTTACAACTGTTAAGTTGCTAAGCTTTAATTTATCCACAAACTCTTTAACGGCATCTGTTTTTTTCCCCGTTGAATCTACAAGTACTCCATTCATCTCAGGACGTATTATTGCTAGCGGTATACCGGGGAAGCCACCACCTGTACCAATATCTAAAAACCGGGTACATCTCTCAGGAAGATACTTTCCAATATAAGAAGAAAGAAAAATATGGTTCTCAATAATAGAATCGACATCTTTGCGGGAAATCAAATTAAGCTTTTCATTTTTTTCCGCAATAAGTTCTGCGAAGAATGCAAGCCGTTCAACCTTCATAGGTTCCTGGCTAAAATTATTTTCCCAGAAAAAAGTTTGTAATTCTTTAGTGTATTGCTCTTGAACGTCAACCATATAAGCCCTCTTAAATTAGTTCTTCAAATATACCAATAAAATAGAAATATCAGAAGGTGTAACTCCCGATATCCTGGATGCCTGTCCTATTGATCTAGGCTTTACTTTATTAAGCTTTTCTCTTCCTTC
>JBJKSH010000080.1:0-8561 GCA_046704255.1 Ignavibacteriaceae bacterium
GGAAGCTGAGTGGTTATAACTGGCCTCCTAGAATTTATATCACTCCTGATATGTTCGAAGCTATAATGAAGAATTCAAACAGCAGCCAAACTGTGCATATAAGGCAAGACGGGATGACATGGATAACAAAATGAAAATACAATTTATTTACTAAGAAAAATAATAGTTTCATGTTAGGAAATAATATAAAATTCAAGGATGCTCAATAATAAAATTGTTACAGCTGTACCTAAGGTATCGCATATATAATATTATTGTAATTCTTCAAGGAGATTTTATATGAAAAATCTAATGATTTTAATAACGTTGTTAGTCCTTTTAAGTTCCTGCCGGAAAATAGGACAAAATCCCGTTGCCCCCGACTCATCGAATGACAAAGTCGCGAATTATTATCCTCTAACAGTAGGGAATTATTGGATATATGAAATTTACCATGGTGATTCCGCATCAGCTCTTAAGGATCAGAACGAGATTGACAGTATTTACGTGGAAAAAGATAGTCTAATTAACGGGATAATATTTAAAGTAGTAAAAAGTACTTTGTTTGGGCAAATAAAACTAATTCGAGATTCGTCTGATTATATAGTATCATCTGATGGACAAAAAATATTTTCGATAAATCCGGCCATTTCAATTCTTTCAAAACAATATTTACCTGAATATGATAGCTCTTATATCTTAGTATGGAAGATGAAGAAAACAGATTCTGTATTTAGTTGTCCTAACGGTCAATATTTATCGAAATATGTAATTGGTACATTGACCCAGATAAAACCTAATGATATAAAAAATAACAAAGTTCGTACAATATTTTCAGCGTACTCCAAGGGTATAGGCCTGGTAGGAAGACGTGCAACATTTGTAATAGGAGGTTCATTTTTAGAATGGCGATTGATTAGATATAAGATAAAATGACTCGAATGATGAGAAATGCAAATATTTAAATGATTCTTATTTAAAAGTTTATTGAAACGAAAGGAATTAAAACAAATTGCGTAACCAGCAGGTTAATCTTAATGCCTGATTGCTTAAGGCATTTTGCAAATTTTTAAGATAGTAGTTCCGTTTTGGTATTCAATTTAAGGTAGCATTACAAAGCGGTACTGTTGTAGTTGGTATGTGCAAAGTAAGATAGGCACCATCTGCTAAAACATTTGGTGTTGTTTTGCTAAGTGAGTGGCGTTGTTGTTTGGGGTGGACGGGTTACTCGCAAGGCCATTCAAGAAAATTATAAGGATAGATATATGAAAAAAGAAATTATACAAGTGAACAAATTCGTGAACCGGCTTAAAGGGAACATGCCTAAAATAGGAATAAGACCTGTAATAGACGGAAGGCGAAAAGGTGTTCGTGAATCTCTTGAAAATCAAACAATGACTATGGCAAAATCCGCTGCAAAATTTTTAAGCGAAAATCTGAAGCACTCAAACGGACTGCCTGTCGAATGTATAATTTCTGATACTTGTATTGGAGGTAACGCCGAAGCTGCTGAAGCAGCAGAAAAATTTGCACGCGAAGGCGTGGGAGTTTCATTAACAGTTACGCCTTGCTGGTGTTACGGAACCGAGGTTATGGATTCTAACACTTTAAATCCAAAAGCCGTTTGGGGATTTAACGGAACAGAACGCCCTGGCGCTGTTTATCTCTCTGCCGCACTTGCAGGATATACTCAAAAAGGTTTGCCGGCTTTCGGTATTTACGGTAAAGATGTTCAAGATAGAAAAGACACTTCAATTCCTGCCGATGTTAAAGAAAATCTGCTTCGCTTTACCAAAGCAGGGCTTGCCGTTGCAACCATGAAAGGCAAATCATATTTATCAATAGGTTCTGTTTCTATGGGCATAGCAGGGTCTGTGGTAAACCCGGATTTCTTTTTTGATTATCTTGGTATGCGAAATGAATACGTAGATATGAGTGAGATTGTTAGAAGAATAGAGGAAAATATTTATGATACGGAGGAATTTAAACGGGCTCTAGCCTGGACAAAAAATTATTGTTTGGAAGGTGATGATATAAATAAGAAAAAATCTTCCAAGGAAAGGAAAAAATACGAATGGGAAACTGTTGTTAAGATGACTTTAATTGCTCGCGACCTTATGATTGGCAACCCGAAGCTTGCCGAATCGGGGTTAGGCGAGGAAGCTATGGGACATAATGCAATAGCTGGCGGATTTCAGGGGCAGCGGCAATGGACAGACCATTTTCCGAACGGTGATTTTTTAGAAACGATTTTAAATTCGTCGTTCGATTGGAACGGAATACGCCAGCCGTTTATTATGGCTACCGAAAACGACAGTTTGAACGGAGCGACTATGCTATTCGGTCATTTGCTTTCAAACTCCGCTCAAATATTTTCCGATGTACGAACCTACTGGAGTCCCGGATCGGTAAAAAGAGTTACCGGGTATATTTTAAAAGGAAATGCTGCCGAAGGTATCCTACATCTAATTAATTCCGGATCAACTTGTTTGGACGGAACAGGGAAGCAGCGTATAAATAATAAACCTGCTATGAAACCATTTTGGGAAATTACTTCAGACGATGTTATCCGATGTTTGAAGGCAACTAAATGGTGCCCTGCCGATCTGGAATATTTTAGAGGTGGAGGATTTTCTTCTCAATTTTTGACTGAAGGAAATATGCCTATCACAATGTCCAGATTAAATTTGGTTAAGGGCTTAGGTCCGGTTCTTCAAATTGCCGAAGGCTTTACTGTTAATCTTCCGAAGGAAGTAAGTTCTATTTTAGATAGAAGGACAAATCCTACCTGGCCTACAACATGGTTTGCTCCTGTATTAACTGGGAAGGGAGCGTTTAAGGATGTTTATACTGTAATGGCTAATTGGGGTGCCAACCATGGTGCAATAAGCTACGGGCATATCGGAGATTTATTAATTACACTCGCTTCGATGCTTAGAATTCCTGTGAATATGCATAATGTTTCGTTAGATAGAATTTACCGGCCAAGTTCATGGAATGCTTTCGGAACCGAAGACCTTGAAGGTGCAGACTTTAGAGCCTGTAAAAATTACGGCCCGTTATACGGATGAGGGCAGAAGATGACATCTTCTAGGAGCGGATTAAATATTCCTTTTTTCATTTGTTTCCCGGAGGAAACCTTATGCACATAATTTCGATGACCGTGTTCGATTGGACAATCCTTATTATTTATTTAGGCTTTGTAATCTGGATAGGGTTCTATCTTAAGAGATATACAAAAACCGATGAAGATTTTTTCCTGGCAGGAAGAAAGAACAGTGCAATGATAGCGGGTGTTGCTTTTATGTCTGCCAATATGGGTGCCCTGGAAGTTGTAGGCTATGCCGGGCAGGGGGTAAGGTATGGAATTTATGCTTTGCATTTTTATTTAATAGGTGCAATACCGGCTATGTTGTTCCTGGGTTTATTTATGATGCCGTTTTACTACAGCGGTAAAATTAAATCCATCCCGGGTTATATAAAAGAAAGGTTTGATGAAAAAACCCGTGTACTAAATGCTCTGGCATTTTCTATTATGACGGTCCTTATGGCCGGTATCGCTTTATATGCACTTGCACTGGTTCTCCGGACTTTCTTAGGCTGGAACTGGAATATGAGTATTTGGATATCTGCTGCTCTGGTTGCACTTTATGTTACGTTAAGCGGTTTAATGTCGGCTATTTTTACAGAAGTAATTCAATTTTTCTTGATATGGGCGGCAATTTCACTTTTACCGATTTTAGGTATAGTGGATTTAGGCGGGCCGTCTCAGGCGTTTTCGCATCTGTCGCAGATGTATACTCATCTTTGGTCCACAGCGGGCAATCCTTCTCTAAATGCAATGCATGTAAGCTGGCCTGCTCTGGTATTCGGGCTTGGCTTCGGCATTTCGTTCGGATACTGGACAACAGACTTTTTGATTATTCAACGCGCATTTTCCGCAAAGGATCTTCGATCTGCAAGAATGGCACCAATCATTGGTTCCTATTTTAAAATATTACTTGGGTTTGCTGTTGTAGGCAGCGGAATGGTTGGCCTGGCATTACTTAAAGATCCTCACAGCGGTTTTGAACTTCTAAAAGACGGCGGCCAGGTAAAATATGATTCTGTTATGCCTCTTTTAATGATGCGATATTTTCCATCCGGACTGGTTGGCCTTGGAGTTACTGCTCTGGTTGCAATGTTTATGGCCGGGCAGGCAGGGAACATGAGCGCATTTAACACTATATGGACGTACGATATTTATCAATCGGTAATAAACAAAAAAGCCTCTCCCAAACAATTGATATGGGTTGGGCGAACTGCAACTGTTGTCGGCATAGTACTAAGCATTGGCGGTGCTTATTGGGCAAAGAGTATGCCTACAATAATAGACTATTTGCAGGCGATTGCATCATGGATTCTTGCACCCGGTGTTGCAATAATTTTGCTGGGAATGTTTATAAAGTGGATATCACCCGACGGAGCTTTTTGGGGTATGCTTATAGGGATGCTGGTTTCTTTCTCTTTATTTATGGCTTTGCAATTAGGATGGATATCTGCGGGCGCTATTTCTCCAACAGGCGGCGAAGGAATTATGGCTGCAAATTTTTGGAGAGCGCTTTGGGCCTGGCTTATCAGCTCCGGTATTGCCGTAGCGGTAAGCAGCTTTACCAAAAAACGGTCTGAAAATGAATTGGTTGGACTGGTTAGAAGTTTAACACCAAAAACCGTAACGGAAAATATTTCGTTATTTCAAAAACCCGGTTTCTGGGCATCCGTCACCATTGTTATTTTTATAATTATAAATGTTTATTTCTGGTAAACATACCGGATTTTTTATAGCTAATAAAATAAATGCTAAAGCTTAGGATATAGAAGTGTAATGGTATAGAGAAATAATGAAGTAAAGGTATAATGGAATAAAGGAATAAGGTATATGAAAAAAAAGAATTTAATTTTTTTAGAGGACAAATGGGATGATAAGTATGCAGCTACTTTGGATGAACCTGAATTATTAAGATATAGATCCAATTTAATCGGGTCGGATTTGCGTATAACCAACTATGGGGGAGGGAATACCTCTTCAAAAATAATTACAGTTGATCCTCTTACGGGAGAAAAAGTTGAGGTATTGTGGATAAAAGGAAGCGGAGGGGATCTGCGATCAATTAAGCGCGATGGATTTGCATCTTTATATTTGGATAAATTTTTATCACTCGATAAAAAATACAGGGGTGAAAAATTTGAAGATGAAATGGTAAGCTTTTATCCGTTATGTATATTTAATTTAAATCCGGTAACTTCTTCAATAGAAACTCCGCTTCACGGACTGATTCCGTATAAGAATATTAATCATACGCACCCGGATTGGGGCATTGCAATTGCTGCCTCGGCTAACGGCAGACAGCTGCTTAAAGAATTTAACAATAAATTCGGGTATAATTTGATCTGGCTTCCGTGGCACCGGCCGGGTTATCATCTTGCAACTAAAATTAGAGAGGCAATTAATAATAACCCCAAGGCAGAAGGAATTATTTTAGCTTCACACGGATTGGTAGATTGGGCGGATGATCACTATACATGCTACCGGCATACTTTGGAAATAATAGATAGTATGGGAGAATTTGTCGCGTCAAAAATTAAAGAAAAAGGTGAGAAGATATTCGGAGGTAAAAAATATCAAACTCTAAAAAACAATAAAGAAGTTGCCGTTCAAATTTTCCCGGTAATCAAAGGCGGTATAATTGAAGATAAACCGGCCGTGGGCCATTTTACGGATCTACCGGAAGTATTGAAATTTGTGAACAGCAAAGACGCCAAGGCGATGGCGTTTATGGGAACCAGCTGTCCCGACCATTTTATTAGAACCAAAGTAAGACCTATGTATGTTGATTGGAATCCTCAAATTGATGATATAATTACTCTACATCATGCAGTTAAGGAAGGCTTTATAAAATATGCCGAAGATTATAAAGAATATTATGAAAGCAATAAAGAAACGGGTTCACCGGCAATTAGAGGCTCTAAGCCTGCAGTGATTTTGATTCCCGGAGTCGGAATGTTCAGTTTCGGAAAAAATAAAAAGGAAGCAGTAATTACCGGTGAGTTTTATGTTAATGCAATTCATGTAATGGAAGGAACTACTTCAATGGATACCGGCGAAATTGATGATAATATTGAGCCGGGCAGGGTCTTTAATAATTACGTGGCGCTAACTCCCAAGGAAGCTTTTAAAATAGAATATTGGGATTTAGAAGAAGCTAAGATACAACGTCTGCCTAAAGAAAAAGAATTTTCGGGAAAAATTGTATTTATTGCGGGCGGCGGTAAAGGTATTGGAAGAGAATTTTGCAGAAAGATGGTAAGCGAAGGCGCTTACGCTGCAATTGCAGATATGGATTTTAAAGCCGCAGAAGAAACAGCTTTTAAATTGCACTCAGATTATGGAGACGAAACTTGTTTTGCGGTTCAAGTCGATTTATCAAACAGACTGTCGACTATAGATGCTTTCAACAGGACTATTATGCAATTCGGCGGCTTGGATATTTTAATTAATCCTGCTGCTTTTATGCAAACCGATAAAGACAATAAATCTAATTACAATGAAACTCCTGATAAATCAATTGAAAAAAATGCTGCAGACAACAGAATGCTTACGGAAGAATTTGTTAAAATAATTCAGAAGCAAAATTCAAATGGTACGGTTTTGTTAATAAGTTCTGCCGGTACTGTTATTCCCAAATCCGGCTTCAAACCCAATGATGCCGGTAAATCTTCATTTAATAATTTCATTAGAGAATCAGCAATCCGCTATTCGCCGGTAATAAGAATAAACGGTGTCAGCACTGCTTATATAACTAAAGGAAGTACCTTACTTAATAAAGAAGTTCGCGCTGTTGATATTGTAGAAGCAGGATATTATTTGATTTCTGAGAAGGCCGGCCGGACAACCGGGCACATTATACCGGTGGACGGAGGTTTAGTTGGGCTTTAGCCGCATTCAATATTCCTGAATGGTGCGAAGTATTAAATATATAGAGATAACTTAATTTCCGAATTTAAAAAATGAAATCGCGGGAAGAAAATAAATTCATAGGTTTTGATCTCGGCGCAGAAAGCGGTCGATGCGTAGTTGCTGTGGTGACTGACGAATATGTAAAGATAAATGAAGTTCATCGTTTTATTACTCATAATTTTAAAGATGAATCCGGATTCCATTGGGACATCCTTTCAATTTATAATGAAATAATAACCGGACTTACCATTGCTAGGGAAAAATTCGGTACCAGGTTTAACGGTATCGGGATAGATACCTGGGGCGTTGATTATGTATTAGTTGATGTAGATGGGAAAATGCTTGGCTTTCCTTTTCATTACCGTGACGACAGGACAGACGGCATAATGGAGCAAGCATTCAAAATTGTTCCTCCAAATGAAATTTACAAAAAAGCCGGGATACAATTTGTTCAAATAAATTCGCTTTTCCAGTTACTGGCAGAAAAGCAAAATAAGTTTGATCTATTAAAATCCGCAGATAAATTTCTTTTGATTCCGGACTTTCTGAATTTTAAACTTTCGGGCATAAAGAAAGCCGAATTTACTATTGCATCTACTACAAGCCTGGCAGACCCGCATACAAGAAATTGGTCGTGGGGATTAATTGCCGAGTTCGGCTTGCCTAAAAGTATTTTTCCCGAAATGGTTGAACCCGGGACAATTCTTGCCCCACTTTTATCTTCTGTTGCGGAAGAAACCGGACTGAATAAAAGCACACCTGTTTATGCAACTGCCGGGCACGACACAGCATCGGCCGTGGTTTCGGTTCCTTCACATCAAGACGAAAGCCGGGCATTTTTAAGCACCGGAACGTGGTCGTTAATGGGAGTTGAACTGACACAACCTGTAATTACTACCGAGGCTATGAATTATAATTTTACGAATGAAGGCGGCGCTGAAGGCAGAACCACATTTTTAAAAAATATTATAGGATTATGGCCCCTTCAGGAATGCAAAAGGTACTGGAAAGAAAAATTAAATGAATTTAGTTATGAAGAACTGGTTTCAATGGCCGCACGTTACGGCTTTGCAAAAGCATGGGTAAATTTGGAGAATACAGAATTTTTAAAGCCCGGAGATATGCCTGAAAAGATTATAAGCTTTTTATCAAAATCTAATCAGGTTGTAAATTCGGACCCCGGATTTATAATAAGGGTAATACTTGAAAGTCTTGCATTCAGTTACAGGGAAGCATTTATACAAATTGAAAAAGTAACAGGTAAAAGAATCGAAAAGCTCTATGCCGTAGGCGGGGGAATCCGTAATGTCCTTTTAACACAATTAACTGCCGATGCAATTAACCGCGAAGTGCTTGCAGGGCCGGTGGAAGGTGCCATAACCGGTAATATTGGCGTGCAGGCCGTAGCCGCAGGGGCAGTATCAAACCTTAAAAAATGGAGGAAAATAATTTCAAACTCTTTTGAATTAAAAATATATAAACCTGTTAATAGCGGATATTTTAACGAACACGAAAATTTTTTTAAACAAATAATGACGATTAAATAAACATTCATTCATTTTAAACTAAATGAAAAAGCCAAAGC
>JBJKSH010000081.1:0-10725 GCA_046704255.1 Ignavibacteriaceae bacterium
TTTTCAGGAAAAAATATTTAACTTACGTAAGAAGCATTTCAAATTCGGATTCCAGTGCGGCGGAAAAACTAGGCATTGCACCATCCAATTACTACAGGATGTGTAAAGAATTGGGATTCAAATAAAACACATTACCGTACGAGATAAATCTCCCCGGTTATAGCTATTTTAAATTCGTACCACTTTTACTTTAGAAAGGCTATTCTGATTTTTTTATTTTCAATTGTGTAAACTTTTGGTAATTTATATTCAACCAATAATAATTTAATTTTTTTTGTTGAAATCCAAAATATATTTATATGCTATTCTGCTTGCTGCTATAATAGTAAGGTACCTTTTTTATGTAGGGCATGTGTTCTCGGATGATGCATATTATTCTTTTTTAAGCTATACGCTCTTTAAAGGAAATTTCCCGGGACATTATTTAGGTTACCCCGTTTTTCCGTTAAGAATAGGGCAAATAGGATTAACTGCATTGGCATTCGGTATATTCGGGATAAATGAATTTGCTACCGTATTTTTCCCGTTTATATTTTCAATTTTAAGTATAGTCTTAATTTTTTATTTCACCAAATCAATTGCGGGGAATAACTCGACCGCAGTTATTGCATCCTTTCTGGCAGCGTTTTTTCCTGTTGATATAATTTTTTCCACAATCGATTTCCCCGATCTAATCAATGCTTTCTTTATATACCTGGGGTTGTTCCTTTTATGGAGAGCAAGTTACTCGAAGAAATATTTCCTCGCAGTATTTTCCGGGATATCATTATATATTTCATTTTTATTCAAAGAAAATCTTTATTATGTTTTAATACTTCTTGTTATTATTTGGATTTATCTTGCAATAAAAAAATATCCGTCACGAAATTTTATTTTATGTGCACTTTTTGTAGTAACGTTATTTATTATAGGAGAGTGTTTGTTTTATCTTGCCGGCAAAGGTCAATTCTTTTACCGACTGAAGGTGATTCAGACTAATTATAAATACAGTTATTACGATTTTTACCCTTATACCGTATATAAAATGCTGAGACACAAAGCAGGAGAACTTTACTCTCTGTTTTACCAAATTTTTATAATTAATTTTAGATCTATTTTCTTAAGGCGCTTTTATCTTTTACTTCCGCTTTTGGCAGTAATTAGTTCGGTCATTAATTTTATTAAACGAAAACATTTGCTCCTGTCATTTTGGTATATCGGCTTAGCCGTACTGCTTATTGGTTTTACCACATCTTTTACAATGTATAAGCCTCTTGATTTGCACAGAAGTTGGTATGTTTATCCTTTAATAATGCCCGTAATAATTTTATCGGCAATATTAATAAATAACTTTAAAACTTACATAAAATACGCTGCTGTAAGCCTGTACCTTATATTCAGCCTAATTATGTGCAATAAATATTTAAACTACTTCGGTACGGCCGATTTGAATAAATTCAAGAGTTTTATTAGAACTCAGAATTCAAAAATTATTTATACGGATTTTTTTACCAAATACAGTGTGGATTTGCTTTTAAATTATAAAGGTGAAAAAAATCGAAGGGTAATTTTAGGCAGCGGTTTTAATTTAAAATCGCTAAAGATGGGAGACTTGTTGATCTACGATAAAAACCATATTGAAGAATTAAAGCTTCAAAAATATAGCATGCCTGATTTTTCTCATCTTGATTCAGCAGGATTTAAATTAGTAAATTCTTTTGGGCAGTTTAAAATCTATGAAAAAATTTGAAGGCAATGATTTTATATTAGGCTGAATGAAGTCAAAATTATGGGATTTTAGCCATATCCAGTTAAGGGGTAGGACCTGTTCTATTGCAAAAAGTTTACTTTAACAAATATTTTTACATACACCTGCATAAAGCACTTTTAGAACAACCTCCTTATGTTACTTCAATTAGCAGAGCACAATAAAACACAAATTAATTCTATATATGGAAATTAAGCAGAACCGTTGAGCAATAATTCCGGTACTTCTTTAATGCTTGTTAAAATTTTTTCTGCCCTGGAAAAATCGGAATGTTTAGTAAGTTCTGTCGGAATGACAAAACATTTTAAACTTGCGCTAACTGCCGCATTTAAACCTCTTGCCGAGTCTTCAACAACAACGCATTCGTTTTTTTCAAAACCAGATATTTCAATAGCTTTTAAATATGGAGCAGGCGAAGGCTTGGTCTCAGAGTAGTCTTCCGAGGTAAGTACAAAATCAAAATATTTTAATAAGCCGGATCTTTTATGAATTATATCGAAATGCTCCGGCCTAGAGCTTGTAACTACACCCATTACAAATTTACCGTAAAGCTTTTTTAAAGTTTCTTCAGCACCGTCTATAGACTTTGCATGCTCTTTAAGAAGATTACTATAGAGTAAATTCCGCTGTTCCCGCAATTTAATTATTTCATTACTGCCGAATCCTTTTTGTTCGGCAAGATGCCAGGTACCGCTTGAACGGTTTAAGAAATATTCAACGTAAATATCTTCGGTTAAATGAATTCCAATATTTGCAAAAGTTTCTTTACACGCCTGATAATATAAAATTTCCGTATCGACAAGAACGCCGTCGTTATCCCAAAATATTGCTTTAATCATAGCCCATCCCAACCCTTCACAACTCGTAATGGCGCAGGCGCCAAGCCGTAGCCTGAAGAGGCTGTGTAAAAAGTTTATCTAAGAAAACAAGTATTCAGAAATATTATTAACAAATATTTTTGTATGATAATATCAATTTCCCCGGCATTTATGCCGGGGAAAAATAAACCAAACAAAACAGAGGCTTTAGCAACATTTAGGTTCTTATGTTGTTAAAGCCCTAAGAATTGGAGATTTACTTTCTCCGTCAGTTAAAACTGACGGCAATGGAATATTTTGATTAATTTTAAATTGTTTTAGAGTTTTCACTTTCCCTCAAAAGAGAAGGGCTTTTATTACTCTATGTTATACAAATAAAAACCCATTTCTTAGACACATTCAAATGAAAAACCTAACTCTTTTCCAGAGCACTTTAAAAGGTAATTTAAATTTCCTGCAAATAAAAACCGGCAGGTTATTTTCATAAGGTATTGCATAATTACTTTTAACGGTTGCCGCCCGGTGAACATATTCGCAGCTCTTTAAATTATCTTCTTTAGTCCCTCCAATTACAATAACCGTAGTAAAATTTGTATCGCTTGGTAACCAGAACCAATAATTGTTATGCCCGGATATTACTGTGGGAAGCGGATAATATTTTCTGTAATAATCAATCGCACCGGCTTCTCCATAATTTTGTGCAAAGACTATCGTCTTTTTTTGTTCTTCGGGAGGAAGTGAAGTATAAACTTTGGAAACCGTTGCCGCCATATTTCTCCAGCCGAACATATCCGCATAAAACTGCGGCAGGCTGTTTAATTTATATCCTTCCTGTGTAGACGGCGCCATTCCAAGTGTTTGAGAATATTTTATAAAAGTTTTTACAGAAAGTACAGGAAGGGCAAAAGGAAGAATTAAAAACCCGGTAACAATAATTGCAACCGGTAATGCGTTTTTCACCCACGATAAATTTCTAAAAGTTACAATCCTTTCGAACATAAGTCCCCCGGCAGCAAAAAGAATTGGAAAAGCGGGTGCAATATATTCCACCTTTGAATGCCAATTAATTATTAATATTAAAAACGCAACAAGAAAGATATAACCGGCAATTTTATAATTCTTACCTTCTTTATTAAAGAAAAGAAAATAAATTCCGGCAATCCAAACCGGAATTGTTGCGGGATTCATTACAAGAAGCATCCCCGAAATAAAAGTTGCCGGATTCTGCGATACATATTTTATTACGGATGCATTATGCATGAATTGAAGAGTTGCAAAATTATGAGTTATGTTCCAAATTATATATGGTGAAAACATAACAAATGCAATAATCCCGGCAATATAAGGCCATTTGGTTTTAAGATACTTTCGCTGAGGTGTAAGCAGTAAACCAATAAACAAGCCGGCACCAAACCAAAGGAGATCAATTTTATTTAAAAGCCCGAAACCAAGCGTTATACCAAGCCATATCCATAAGCGGTTATTGCCGTTTTTTATTATCAATATTACAAAGTAAAAAGAAAGTGTCCAGAAGAGCCAATCAAAAGTATTCATTGAATAAATTGTATTTGAGCCTACGAATTGCGGCGCAAGTACAATGGATAAACATGATATAACTATCGCAGTATATCCGCCGTTTAGCTTTTTAGTAATTAAACCCGTTATAAATACCGTAATTGCAGATGATATTGCAGGCAGCAGTCTTATTGCAAACAGCGAATTACCGAATAAATGCCTGCTTACAAAAAGTATGTAACTGGAAAGCGGAGGCTGGTCTACATATCCGGCAGCTAAATGTTTACTGCAGGCTATATAATAAAGTTCGTCTCTAAAAATTCCGTAATGTGCAAATGCATTGGAGTACAAATGCAAAAAAAGTTCAAACAGAGCAAAGCCCCAAATTAACTTTAGACTGTTCTGCTCAAATTTATTTTCATCCGACAATTTATTCATCATGGAAACAAACAAGCTCAATCATATTTTTAATCTTGCATGCGAATTTTTGAAAATACTCCGACAGGTATGGTTTTAGATTTCCTTGCAGTTATTCCTTCATCTCTGCGTAAGGCTTTTTCTGCCAATAGGTTTTCTATTTCAGTTTCGGAAAGCTCTTCCAAATTTTGTAAAAGTATGTTTGCCAACTTAACACATGAAATCAGGCCCAATATCAGTGCATGTTTTTCCATATCCTCTCTTAACATAATTTCACCTTAATATATTAAACCGGAAGCTTATAAAATTAGGAATTATTATTTTACCAATGCTATTTTAATAATAATAAATCTAATTTTCAATTAGTTAAAATCAACAGTAAACCACGTGGTTTTTTACGATGAGGACATTTACCTGTGACCAATTGGAGTTCGGAATTGCTCAAGGCTTTACATTAAGGCTTTGGAGGACTAATAATGTACCCGGAGGAGTTGCAAAATATGAGTTAACCGGAGATAATGATAACGATATGTATTCCTGCGAATTATTATCATACGGTTCGGGTGCATCCACCAGTTTGGGCTCTTATTAGTGATTCATCGAATTTAATAAAGCCGGAGTAAAGCTATAATTTTAATATAACAATATTTTTAACTGTTTTATTTTGTTTGTTTATTGTCTGCCTGCCCAAAGGTTTAATTGAAACCTTAGGCAGGCATTTCTATATCATTTCAATATTTTATTCGTTCGGCTTTTGTTCTTGCATTTTTTCTTCTATAATTTTTTTCCAGAATTCCCTTCTCTCTTTCGGAAAATGAGAATGGTTTCTGCCGGGGATTGTAAACAGGATTTTGGATAATACCAAAATCCCCAGCGCCTGCCAGTAATTAATAGAAGGCAGCTTAAAAATTACGGGCATAAGCCAATTCCACAACAGCATAACAGCAAGGCTGAAAACTACCGCAAATAAAATTACAAATATTAAAACATGCGGAAACCTTTTATGCTTTAAATGATTATTCTTCATCTATTATCTCCTTATAAAGTTCTTTCAATTGCTCACGTAAATACAACACTGCATACCTCTTGCGGGAAAGCAATGTATTAACAGGTACTTTTGTTAATTCCGAAATTTCTTTAAAAGTCATTTGTTCCAGTTCATTCAGAATAAATACTTCACGTTGTTCTTCAGGTAATTCGGAAAGAGCTTCTTCTATTTCTTCCCAGATAAGCTCGCTTAAAATTTTATCTTCGGTACTGCTACCAACTGCAGGCAATATGTCTGCAAGCGATAATTGTTCATCATCATTTCCATCATGAACAAAGTAAAAATCCATAGCCTTCGTTTTTTTCTTTCTGTATAGATCTATAATTTTATTCCTTGCAGTCCTGTACAACCACTGAGTTATTTTTTCGATGTATTCAATCTCATCATAAGCTGCTGTCAACCGGTAAAATACTTCCTGCAAAATATCTTCTGCATCTTCCTTTACTGAAACATGCTTCTTTATAAAGCCGAACAGACCTTTCCGCTCCTTATCGACAATCAACCCGATTCTTTCGTTCCGGCTGTATTCCATTTTAACTCTTTTAGTTTCTAATTAATAGTATAGACGAATTATATAAAATAATATTTTAAATTTTTCTTGTTTAATTTTAGAGGATTTTCTATTCAAACTAAAACTGTAGAACCCGTCTGCTGGTAGTAATGTTAAATGTAGAAATAGCACATAGTGCGAAAATGTACGGGTAGAAAGGAGAGAAGCCAAATAATATTATAAAATTTTGAAATGTCAACGGTTGTCTGTGTAGTCCGTGTCGTTCGTGTTTCATTGGTTTGCATTAAAAAGACACGACTTTTCTTGCCTGTCTTAGTCAATCATTATTTTTCTTTTTCCGCAGTTTATCCTTTTCTTTGTTTCTGTCGTATGCTTTATCGCTCATTTCAATCTTCGGCGGCTTTTGCGGCACGGGTATTCTTTTATTCTTCTTCTTTATTTTTATATTAATTTTTTTTGACATTGCAGTCAAATATATAAAAATTCTACTTTATCTCTCCAGCAACAAGTATTCCTAATCATAATCTTAATCTTGCTCTTACTCCTATTATCATAATGATTAATAACAAAATTAGGGATAGAATATTCTAAGCTGTGATTGAATTAAGGCACTAAGGAATAACTTCTCCCCTTTTGTTATAATACTTTGTCCAATCTTCCATTGGATACAGAGAAGGAACCGCAATAATTTTTCCGCCGAAACCGATGTAACGGAAGGTAAGCATTTCGACGGGAGTAACCTTAATGTTTTTAAGACGGTTCAAAAAGATTTTTACTTTTTGTTCCTTCGCAAGTCGTGCAAGATATTCATTTAATACCAGATGTTTCTTTTTTGCAAGTAATAAATTTTTTGCATCCTGTATACTGTTTTTTATTGCTCCTTTCAACAAAGATGATTTTTTCCCAAGCACTCTAAAAATGGTGTATTTTCCTTTTATCAAAAGAGGTCCGTAAACTTTTCCGTCCGGTATTTCGGCTAGCACTGCACCTATTTCGCTTAACTGCGAAGCATAAAGCCACACTGCACCGGAAGTATCAACTGCCCCGTGCTTAATATCATTAAGCTTGTTTAATACTTCGGCAGCCTGATCAAGATTTTCCAGCTTAAAAATTTGAAGCCGCAGCTTAACATCTTTTAAAACTTCATCTTTATGATCTTCAAAAAACTGCGTTATCTGCCGGTTGTTTATCTTTACGGTATCGGTTATGTCCTGCACTGATTTTGCAGCTTTATATGCATCGTCAAACATCTGTACGTTATATTTAACTTCGTTTGAATTCTGCAGGCCAAGTTTGCGTGCTCTCTCGGCAAGAAAATGATTTTGAATAATAAATCTAAGTGCGGAATGAAGAGACTCTGTTATGTCTGGAAGCGCCTGGCTTGCCGGTGCAAAGCCGGATAAAGGAAGCTGGTCCAATGCTTCATTTAGAGTTATATCTCCTCCCTTAAAACGTAAAAGTGCGTCGTTCAATTTTGAGCTGTACTGTTCTTTAATTTCAAAAATCTCACTGTTGGTTAAATAATAACCGGGTTCATAATTTGATGGAGGAGCGTGCTTATCTAAAAAACTTTTTATTGTATAAATCAACGGCCTGAAAATTTTATAATTTACTTCAACTTTAATACCTTTCATTACGGACATTAAATAATCATATCCGATTTTTTCTTCTTTCCGCTGTTTGATTATTTTTTTTATCATTTCGGTTTTATCTGCAAGTGAAGGCGCAGTAAATTTCTTGTTAAAGCTTCTGCTTACTATTTTAAAAATTACAAAGCCGTCTTCGGTTAAAGTTGGTTTGGAAACAAAACCCGGTTCGTGTCCGAAAAAAGCATCTTCAATATTTTCGTTTGATTCGCCGTATCCGATTTCAAGCGTGTCGTGTCTTACATGCATGCTGTCTCTTAAAGAGTATATGCTGCTGCCGTGCATTACCGAATTATAAAATACCTTTGCCGAGGCAAGGTCCGGAAAGTAATAAGTATCCAAAATATAATTGTAGTTGGATAAAATTATTCCCTTAGCTATTTCTTCTTCGCTTACTTTTGCTTTTGGTAAAACTTCAATCCTGTATAATGCGTCGCGTAAAAAAATACGCTGCATTTGTTTTCTTAAATTATTTTCAACGGTAGAATTATCAAGAGATGCGTTTGAAAGAAGCTTTTCTGCTATCATCGATTTAAGAAATCCTCTTTTAACCGAATAAAGATTATCATACAAATCTTTGCCCGGATAAACAGACAACTCAAACCTGTTTTGGAAGTCCGCTCCTGTGATCGGCTCACCGTTTACAACAGCAAGTGTATCCGGTTTTGCTGAGGTATATGAATTAAAATTAAATGCAATTGAAAAAAATGCAATCAGTAAAAACGATATTTTTTTAGATTTTAAGAACATTGAAAATTCTTCTGAACTTATTTTAGATAAATGAACAAACAAAAATTAAATACAAAAGGGTCGCTTTTCCAAACGACCCTTTTTGATGTTTTATATATTATTCTTCTTTAACCGGTTACCGGCATAGAAAATTCCGAATACTATTAATGATTTATGCAATTTAAAATAGCGACGTGATTTTTACAATTACAATTTTTGACGCTACATTACATTCACTCCCCCATCCACCCCTTCCCTTCAGGAAGGGGTAAGGGGATGGGCTCACTTCATTAAGATCATCTTCTTAGTTTCGGAAAAACTTCCTGCTTGCAAACGATACAGGTAAACGCCGCTTGCCAGCCTGAGAGCATTAAAGTCAGCCGTATATGTACCGGCATGCTGGAAGCCTGCAAATATTGTAGACACTTCCTGACCAAGTACATTGTAAACCTTTAAGGTAACCAAACTGCTTTTCGGAATTGTATAGCGGATATTGGTTGTCGGATTAAAAGGATTAGGATAATTTTGGCTTAAAGTAAAGGTTTCAGGCAATTTATTTGTGTTTACTTCTTTAACATCCGTAGCTTGGTCTCCGAATTTATTATCCATTGTTTGAGAACCGCCGCCTAAGTTTAAGTTAAGCGTATGGTTAAGACCAAAACCGGCTTCGTTATCAAGATAGCTTGCACCGCCGTTTAAAGTATCAACTCCGCTGAATACCGCTCCGTATTTAAAATATACGGGTGAAGTAGAACCGGAGGGGAAAGCAAGAATTACCGAATAAATATTATCACCTGCTGTTACATCGCCATGAGCAGGATTGCCGTCGTCATACATTTTAATAAGCGTTCCGTTCGATGCAGTATCGGAAAACAGCCAGTTGGAAGGCCATTGAAGAGGTGTAACACTGCCGGCAATCCAAACACTTTTTAAACCGGTAATTAATGTATTATGCCATTTTTCACGGGCACCTGTCATATCTACATGGAACGTAACCGAATCAACCCCGGTTGTTACGCCGCCTACCTGAATTGCAGGTTTAATCGGGGCAAGGGTGGTATCGGCATGAGGTAAGTAAACAATACGGTTGTTAGCAATATTATCCCAACCGGTATTAGCAAATTTGTTTTGAGGATCGGCATGGAATTTCCATTGAATTGGTGCACCCGGAACGCCGGTAAACTGTAAAGTAACCGTAAACAAGGTAGCAGTAATCAAATCCTGCTGCATTAAAATACCGGGTCCCCAGTTTAACGGGGGCGTATCTCCTCTAACTTCTATAGAATCTGTAGCCGGATTAAAACCCGCACTTAACAAATCGGACATATCTGCCTGAAAAGTAATACTAACAGTAACACCTACGGAAGTCCTGTTATTAAAGTATACCAAAGGAATTTGCTGATTTGCATCCGTAGTAACCACATATGCTCTATTATTAACACTTTCCCAATTATCCGTACCGTTATGTGTCAAAACAAATTTATAAGTAAGTGTTTTGCCTTTTGCAGAATCCGGGAATGGGACAGTAAGAGTGTAAATAGAATCATTTGTGGCTGATTTGGCTAAAAGAAATTTGTAGCCGCCCCAATTTTGATTACCATTGTAATGGGCAGTATCGCCAGCCATTACCTGGAAATCTCCTCTCACACAAACGCTGTCTGTTGCCGGATTAAAACCGTTAGTAGTTAATTGCATGTATACTCCCATGTCCACCTGGAAAGTAACATTAACCTGCGCTAATGCACTCCTCAAAGGAATTGCCATTAACATTATAACTGCCAATGCAGTAAGTCGTTTTAACATAACTTTGCTCCTTTATTTTGTTCCTGATGAGTTAATTAAACAAATGAATTTATATTTGTTGAATTCCGTATCCATTATTTTATTTCCGGTAGTACCTATTAACACTTAACATCCTTTTTCAATTACCTGCCAACAATTCCTTCCCTTTGGCGTTACTGCTAAGCGGGAAGGTACAGGACGATGGGTTTATTTTAAAAGAATCATCTTTTTAATTTGCACAAAACTGTTAACCTTCAAAACATAAAAGTATACTCCGCTTGCTACCATACTGCCTACATCATTTCTGCTGTTCCACTGAATTTGAAATCTTCCCGGTGCCTGCACATGATCAATCAGTGTTCTAACTTTTTGTCCGAGTATATTGTAAATAAGCAGCTTAACCGGCGCAGCACCTGTCCCTCCTACCGAATATCTTATGGTTGTAGACGGATTAAAAGGATTGGGATAGTTTTGTTCCAGCGAATATGTAACAGGCTGGCTTGAGGGATTCC